>DATEOG010000315.1:0-8353 GCA_035274345.1 Gemmatimonadaceae bacterium | reverse complement strand
TGAACCGCGCCGTGGGTGGCCTGAGCGCGCGCACGTTCATCTCGCAGGGCTACTGGGACCGCGTGCTCACGCTCGTAAAGCCCGGCGACTTCGTGATGGTGGAGTTCGGCCACAACGACGCGAGCCCGGTGAACGACACGCTGCGTGCGCGTGGTGTGCTGCGTGGCATCGGCCGCGATTCGGTGATCGTCGACAACATGATCACGAAGCAGAAGGGCGAGGTGGTGTACAGCTTCGGCGAGTACATGCGGAAGTTCGTGCGCGAGACGCGCGCGCGCGGCGCGACGCCGATCATCAACTCGCTCACGCCGCGCAAGTTCTGGGAGAACGGTCGGATCAGGCGCACGCGCGACGGCTTCGCCGACTGGGCGGAGCAGGCGGCGCGCGCCGAGGGCGTGGCATTCGTGAATCTCACGGAGCTTGCGTCGGCGAAGATGGACACGATGCCGCCGGCGCGGGTGGACTCACTGTTCGGCGACGCGAATCTGCACTCGTCGGCACGCGGCGCGGCGCTCAACGCGGAGGCGGTGGTCGACGGGCTACGCGCGCTCGGCGATTCGAATCCGCTGCGAGAGTATCTGAGGCCTTAGAGTCGCGCGCGCCGTGCGTTGGGCTCCGTGGACGGGCGTCCGCGAGCATCCCTTCCGGCGGCGAGACCCGGCTGCCGGCGCGCCTGCGGCGCGCGCAGCCATTAGACGCCGCCTCCAGAGACGCTCGCTACCGCCGCATCGGTCCTGACGCACGGCGGAACAAAGGGCGCGAGACGCGAAGGCGATCCGATGCCCACCCTCGACGCGCCTGCGGCGCCGCGCGTCCGAGAACCGTTAACGGTCGACGCTGGAGGACCGCGCCTCAAAAGGGGACGCGAGCACCCCACCTAAAACGCGGTCGGACGGCGTTTGGGGTGTGATTCATCGCGGCGCGAAGCAAGAATGCCCTCGTGCATCGCAAGGACGTGAGCGTTCCGGGAGGAGGAGCGCTCTGGCGTAGCAAGAGACTCGCGGCAGTTTCGCCAGGCTCGCAGCGTGTAAGCCAGTGCGCGACGACGAGTGGAATGCTCGCGGCCAAGGGCGCGACGGTCTTAGCGGCCAAGCGCACTTGACATTCCAGTCGCCCGCCTCAATGGTTAAGTAAATGCTTAACCATACAGCCCTCGATCAAGTATTCGCCGCGCTCGCTGACCCGTCGCGTCGCACGATGGTCGAGCGGCTCAGCCGCGGGCCGGCGTCGGTGAGCGATCTCGCAGAGCCGCTCGACATGTCGCTGCCGGCGGTGTTGCAGCATCTGCAGGTGTTGGAGGCGAGTGGGCTCGTCCGGTCGGAGAAGACGGGGCGCATCCGCACGTGTCGAATCGAGCCGAAGGTGCTCGCGACCACGGAAGGGTGGTTCACCAAACGTCGCGCGAGCTGGGAGCGGCGGTTCGATCGGCTCGAGGCGTTCCTGGCCGAGGAAGACGCGAAGGCCGCTCCATCCGCCAGGTCATCGAAGCCACGGAGACGCTCATGAGCACGACGTCCGCGCAGCACGACACCTTCGTCATCGAGCGCCGGCTGCCGTCGTCGCCGGCGCGCGTGTTCGCGGCGTTCGCCGATCCGACGAAAAAGGCGCGCTGGTTCGGGTGCGTCGAGGGATGGGAGGTCGCCGAGCACACGCTCGACTTCCGGGTCGGTGGACGCGAGGTGTGGCGCGGCGGGCCGCCTGGCGACACGCCGCACCGGAATGACACCTACTATCACGACATCGTCCGCGACGTGCGCATCGTCTGGAGTTATGCCATGCAGGTCGGCGGCAAGCGCATCTCCGTGTCGCTCGCCACGCTCGAGCTCTCCCCCGACGGCACGGGCACGCAGCTGCGCTTCATCGAGCAGGGCGTCTACCTGGACGGCCACGACGGGCTCGCCGAGCGCGAGCGCGGCACGAAGGACCTGCTCGACAACCTCGAGCGCGCGCTGCGCGAGGACGCCTGAGATGCGATACGCATTCACGTCGCTGGTGAGCATCGCGCTCAGCGCCGGCTTCCCGTTGCTGGGCCACGCACAGTCCCGAGCGAACCCCCGGACCCCAGGACCCCCGAAATCCGGCTACGCCCGCGTCAACGGCCTCCGCATGTACTACGAGCTTCACGGTGCGGGCGGCACGCCGCTCGTGCTCATCCACGGCGGTGGCTCGACGATCGGCACGAACTTCGGCCGCGTGCTGCCGCTGCTGTCACGAAGGCGTCGCGTCATCGCGGTCGAGGTGCAGGCGCATGGTCACACGCGCGACATCGACCGCCCGTTTACCTTCGAGCAGGATGCCGACGACGTCGCCGCGCTCCTGGACTCTCTGCACGTGCCGAAAGCGGACATCCTCGGTTTCAGCAACGGAGGCACCACGGCACTGCAGATCGCCATCCGTCATGCAGCGAAGGTGAACCGGCTCGTGATCGCGTCGTCGAACTACAAGCGCGACGGGATGCAGGCAGGCTTCTGGGACTTCATGGAGAAGGGCACCTACGCCGACATGCCACAGCCGTACAAGAACGCGTATCTGATGATCAACCCGAGTCAGGCGGGCGTGCACGCGATGCACGATCGCGACGCCAAGCGAATGCTCGCGTTCAAGGACATCCCGGACGGATCGATCCGCGCCATCCAGGCATCGGCGCTGGTCGTCGCCGGCGATCGCGACGTGATCCGCCCCGAACATGCGCTCCAGCTCTCGAAGCTCCTGCCACACGGAAGGCTGTGCATCCTCCCGGGGACGCACGGGAGCTACCTCGGCGAGATCATGACGCCGAACGTGAGCGACAGAGTGGTGGCGAGCTTCGCGAATCTCGTCGTCGAGTTTCTCGACGGGCGAGAATAGCAGGACCGGCTACGCCGCCGCGGCCGGTTTCGGTTGCTGCCGCGTGTACGCTTCCATGCCGAGGCCGAGATAGACGGTGAACAGCACCATCGCCGCCGACACGAGGAAGGGGAGGCCGCTGCCGCGATCGTAGAGGAAGCCGAAGAGGATCGGGAAGAGCACGCGGGCCATACCACCGAACGTCTGCTGCACGCCCATGTACAGCCCGCGTTCCTTGCTCGAGATCACGCGCGAGAGCAGCGACGTCACGCACGGGAAGGTGAACGCCGTGCCCAGCGGGAGAAACGCTACGGCGATCGCGAGCGGGAGATAGGGAAGCAGCGCGACGGCGCGCGCGGGCAGCACGCCGCCGAGCATCGCGGCGACGGCGGCGGGGTCCGCGAGTGGTCGAATGAACGACAGCAGCGCCAGACCGGTCGCCAGGATGATCTGCCCGATGCGCGCCAGGCGCGGCTCGCCGAATCGGTCGATCATCGGGCTCAGGATCAGAGCGCGCGTGACCACGCTGAGGACCCCGGTATACGCGAAGAAGTAGCCGATCGTGTTCGCCGTCACACCGAATCGCGCCGACAGCAACAGCGCGAGCATCGACATGACGCCCTGGAAGGCTCCGAGTCCGATCGCGTAGATCCAGATCAGCCGCGATGCCGGTGCGGCGGGGTGGCTGACGACGCGACCGATCGCGTCGCGCGAGCGTCCGCGCTTCGTGGTGTCCGCCTTCGACTCCGCAGCCTCCTTCATGTCGCGCGACTCGCTGAGGTAGCGCCACGCGAACGCGATGTTGAGCACACAGAGCACGGCGGCGAACAGTCCCGGTCCACGCTCCCCCCACCGAAGGGTCAGTGGTCCGATGAGCGGTCCGATCGCGACGCCCGCGTTCGTCGCCGCTGAGAGCCAACCGAGCGCCTTGGCACGCTCCTCGGGTGCGGTCGCGTCGGCGACGTACGCCTGGATCACGCTCACCGTACCGCCCCCCGCGCCCTGCACGATTCGCGAGAGGAAGAGGAAGAAGAGCGAATGGGGCAGCGAGGTCGCGAAGGCGAAGACGATGTACGCGATCACGGACGCGCCGAGCCCGACGAGCAGCGCGGGTCGCCGGCCGTACGCGTCGGAGAAGCGTCCCCACATCGGCGCGCTGATGAGCTGCGCCACGGCGAACGAGCTGATGAGCGTTCCGACGACGAGTCCCCCGGCGCCGAGCGACTTCGCGTAGAACGGCAGCAGCGGGATGACCATCAACAGCCCCACCATGTCGATGAAGGCCGTGATCATCAGGATCCACAGCTTGCTGCGACTACCCGCCGACAACGCCATCGTGCTTTGCTATCCCCGATTATTCGATCGTCGTCTTTCCCAGCGCGGCGGGCGCGACGGCGCGCCCCACCACACCCGCGAGCGCGACGATCGTCAACGCGTACGGTATCATCTCAACGAACTGCGACGGGATGGCCTGTGTTCCCTGCAGCTGGATCTGCAGCGTCTCCGCGGCGGCGAACAGCAGGCACGCGAGTCCGGCGCGCGCCGGGTCCCACCGCCCGAAGATCGTTGCGGCGAGCGCGATGAATCCGCGCCCCGCGGTCATCCCGTCGGTGAACTGGTGCTGGTCGAGGGCGAGGTACGCGCCGGCGAGACCGGCCAGCATTCCGCTCGCGAGCACCGCGAGGTAGCGCACCCGCGCGACGGGCACGCCGACGGACGCGGCCGCCGCCGGATGCTCGCCGACCGCACGCACGCGCAGCCCGAACGGCGTGCGGTACAGCACCCACGCGGCGGCCGGGATCACGAGGAAGCCGAGCCAGACGATCGGGTTCTGCGCCAGCGCGCCGAAGCCGGTGCCGCTCCCCTGAACGGTGAATCCTTCCACGCGCGGGGAGTTGGACGACGAGTCGAAGAACAGCCGAAGCAGGAACCGCGTCAGCCCGATGGCCAATAAATTGATCGCGATGCCGACGACGACCTGATCGGCGCGAAAGCGGATCGCGCTCACCGCATAGAGCAGCGCGAGCACGCCGCCTCCCGCGATGCCGGCGAGAACTCCCACCCATGGCGAGCCGGAAGCGTAGCTGCCGGCAACGGCGCAGAACGCGCCGCCGAGCATGTATCCCTCGAGCGTCAGCGCGATCAACCCTGCGCGCTCGCTCATCACCCCGCCCGCCGAAGCGAGCAGGTACGGGATCGCGATACGCAGGGTCTGCGCGAGGAAGGCGAGCGCGATCATCGACCGGCGCTCCCCGGCGCGCCGGTCCGCCGCGCGCCGCGCAGCAGCCGTCGCACCTCGGGCACCGACGTCGCCACCGCGAGGATGACCACCGCCTGGAGCACGTCCACCATCTGCTTCGGCACCAGCGCGTTCACCGCGAGCCCGCCCTGCGAGAGCGTGGCGAACAACAGTGCCGCCAGCCCGATGCCTATCGGGTGGCTGCGGCCGACCAGCGCGACGGCGATCCCGAGGAAGCCGGCACCGGTCGCGAACCCTTCTTCATAGTAGTGCTTGTAGCCGAGCACGTAGTTCAACCCGCCGATGCCGGCGATGGCGCCCGAGATGGCCAGCGCGCGCCAGGTCACGCTGCCGACGCTAACCCCCGCATACTCCGCCGCGTGCGGCTGCAGCCCGACCGCGCGCAGCTCGAACCCGCGCCGCGTGCGGAAGAGGAACCAGTTCAGCGCGAACATTGCAAGCACCGCGAGCAGTATCGTCGCGTTGGCCGCCGAGCCCTGGAACGACGAGAACACGTCCGAGACGCGCGGCAGCGCGCCGCTCCCGATCTCCGCCGTATGCAGCGTGTCGGGCACGTGCAGCCTGGTGGAAGTGAGATAGTTCAGCAGCGCGAGCACGATGAAGTTGAGCATGATCGTGACGATCACCTCGTGCGCGCCGAACCGTGCCTTCAACACGCCGGGCACGGCGCCCACCATGCCGCCGCCGAGCCCCGCGGCGAGGATGTAGATGGGAAGACACAGCAGCGCCGGGATTCCCGCCGGCAGCAGCAGCCCGACCAGCGCCGCGCAGAAGCCACCCGCCGCGAGCTGGCTCTCCGCACCGATGTTGAACAGTCCGGCGCGCAATCCGAGTCCGACGGCGAGTCCGGTGAAGACGAGCGTCGTCGCCTTGTAGAGCACCTGACCGAAGCCGTAGGCGTTGCCCCACGTGCCGTCGAGGAGCAGGCGATACACCGCGCCCGGAGACTGGCCGAAGGTGAGGATGAGCACGTCGCCGACCACCGCGGCGAGCAGCAGCGCGACGAGTGGTGGCAGCACCGCCTCCTCGATGACCGCGCGGCGCGACGCCCGGTTGCTCGCGGCCGACATGGCCGCCGGCGTCGGCGTATCGCCGCCGACGGGAGCCATCGTCGGATCGCTCTCGCTCATGCAGCGCGCTCCGCGCCGGTCATATAGGGGCCGAGCGTATCGGGAGACGCGTCACTTCGCGGGAGCAGTGCCACGATGCGGCCGCCATACATCACGGCGATGCGGTCCGACAGCGCGAGCACCTCCGACAGGTCCGCCGACACGAGCAGCACCGCCTTGCCCTCATCGCGTGCTTCGCGCAACCGCGCGTGGATGAACTCGATCGCGCCGACGTCGACGCCGCGCGTCGGCTGCGCCGCGAGCAGCACCTTGAAGTCGCGGGCGAGCTCGCGCGCGACGACGATCTTCTGCTGATTGCCGCCCGACAGCGCGCGCGCCGGCAAGGCGGGATCGGCGGGACGGATGTCGTAGTTTGCGATGAGATTGGAAGCGTGTTCGTACACGCGGCGACGGTCGAGCGTCGCGCCGCTCGTGAAGCGGTGCTGCTGGCCGAGAATCAGGTTCTCGGCGACAGAGTAGTCGAGCACGAGCGCGCGATCGTGCCGGTCCTCGGGGATGTGCGACATCCCCGCGTCGCCGCGCTCCCGCACGGCGAGCGGCATCAGGTCGCGGCCCCCGAGCGAGATCGATCCCGTCGCCTCGCGCAGGCCGGCGAGCGCCTCGATGAGCTCCGTCTGGCCGTTGCCCTCCACGCCGGCGATGCCGAGGATCTCGCCGGGCGCGATGCTGAACGTGGCCTGCCTGACCACGGGCTGGCCACCGGCGCCGACGACGGTGAGGTCGCGGACCTCGAGCATCGCCGACACCGCGCCCAGCTCCTGGCCGGCGGACACCCCCGTGTACTCCGCGTCGAGCGCGAGGGCGACGTCGCGCCCCACCATTGCGCGGGCGATCGCCTGCGGTGTCGTCCCCGCGGTCGGCATGCGCGCGACCGTGCGGCCGGCGCGCATGACCGTGATCGTCTCGGAGACGTCGATCACCTCGTCGAGCTTGTGCGTGATAAGCACGATCGTTCCGCCCTGATCGCGCAACGCACGCAGTACCGTCCACAGCTCCTGGACTTCCGGTGGCGAGAGCACGGCGGTGGGCTCGTCGAGCACGAGGATCTTCGCGCCCCGATAGAGCGTCTTGAGGATCTCGACGCGCTGTGCCTGTCCGACCGACAGCTCGCTCACGAGCGCACGCGGCGGCACGACGAGCCCGGTGCGCTCGCTCAGCTCGCGCACGGCGCGTTCGGCGGCGGCGCGGTCGAGCACCGGTCCACGCGTGATCTCGGAGCCGAGCATCACGTTCTCGGCGACGGTGAGCGTGGGCACGAGCATGAAGTGCTGGTGCACCATGCCGACGCCGGCGGCGATCGCGTCGGCCGTCGTCCAGCCGGTGACGTCGCGACCCTCCACGGCCATGTGGCCGCTGTTCGGTGCGTACATGCCGGCGAGCACGCGCATCAGCGTCGACTTGCCGGCACCGTTCTCGCCGACGAGCGCGTGGATCTCGCCGTGCGCCACCTCGAGCTCCGCGCCGCGATTCGCCTGCACGGGCCCGAACGACTTGACGATGTCGCGCAGTCGGATCGCGGGAGTGGCTGCTGCCGGGGGGGAGGGGTCGGCCATGCGTGGTCTGGGGAAACGGCGCGCGTCGTCGCGCATCGCGAGCGCCGCGGTGAAGTCTACCGCGTGCTCGGCACCACGATACGGCCTGCAACGATCTCCCGGCGAAGCTGCTCGAGCCGCGTGCGGACCGCGGGAGGGATCAGTCGCTCGTTGTTCCTGTCGTACACGTAGCCGACTCCGGACTCGGCGAGGCCGTACTGATAGATGCCGCCCTTGAACTGGCCGTCCTTCACCTTGCGGATCGCGTCGTACACCGCGTTGTCGACGCCCTTCACCATCGAGCTCAACACGTAGCCGGGAGCCTCGCCGTACTGATCGGCGTCGACGCCGATGGCGAGCTTGTTCGTCTGCCGCGCGGCCTCGAACACGCCGAGCCCCGTGGACCCCGAGGCGTGGAAGATCACGTTCGCCCCCTGCTGGTATTGCGAGAGGGCGATCTCCTTTCCCTTGCCCGGGTTGCGGAAGGCTTCGGGCGTGACGCCGGCGTACTGCGCCAGCACGATGCAGTCGGGGCAGACCTGCTTCACGCCCGCCTTGTAGCCCATCTCGAACTTCTGGATGAGGGGCGAGTCCATGCCGCCGAC
>DATEOG010000314.1:0-2452 GCA_035274345.1 Gemmatimonadaceae bacterium | reverse complement strand
CTTCGCTCGCTCGGAATGACAGGGTAGGGCTTCGCTCGCTCGGAATGACAGGGTAGGGCTTCGCTCGCTCGGAATGACAGGGTAGGGCTTCGCTCGCTCGGAATGACAGGATCGGGCGAGCTCACCAGGTGGAGACCATGGCCAACCTGATCACCGTTCTGCGCACGCTGCTCGCGTTTCTCGCGGTGGCGATGCTGCGCTGGCACACGTGGGAGATCTACGTCGGGGCGGCGGTGCTGACGCTGCTCCTCATCTGGATGGACGCGTGGGACGGCTGGGTCGCTCGGCGGCGGAACGAGGCGTCGAAGGCGGGCGCCGTGTTCGACATCCTCGGCGACCGGATCGTCGAGATGACGTACTGGATCGCGTTCGCCTCGTTCGGCTGGATCCCGGTGTGGGTCGCGGTGCTCGTCTCGGCGCGCGGGATCCTCGTCGACGGCTTCCGCGCGCTCGCCCTCGAACGCGGGCTCACCGCATTCGGCGCGAGCTCGATGATGCGCTCGCCGCTCGGCGCGCTGCTGGTGAGCTCGCGCCTCAGTCGCGGGGCGTACGGATTCGGCAAGGCGGCGGCGTTCACGCTCGTCATCCTCGCCTTCGCGCCCGGATGGCACCCCTCGCTGAAGACGACCCTCGTGTGGCTGGCACTCGGGTGCGTCTACGGCACGGTCGCACTCTGCGTGGTGCGCGGCGTCCCGGTGCTCGTCGAGGCGCGCCGGTTCTTCGCTCCCGAGCGCGCCGACTGACGGCTCACGATCCGATCAGAAGTTGAAGTAGGTGTCCGGGTAGCCGCCGATCTGCACGACACCCTCGCACGGGGCGCGCAAGGTTCGCGTACGCGTGACGCCGCGGGCATCCTCGATGTCGAGAGTCTCGCTGCAGGATGTGAAGGGGATCTCCTTGCCGAGCTCTCCGGATGCGCCGTTGATCGTCACCTTGCCGGTGAGGGCCGCGCCGCTGGCGGCATCGTTCGCCGTAACGGTAACCTTGCTGCCGGTGAGGCTGCGCGCTCCGGTCAGCGAGAGGACGACGGGGGGCGCCGGAGGCGGCGCGACCGAGGCGACGACCGTCGCCGCACCCGGGCACGAGACCTCGGCGAGGTCGTGCCGGAAGAGCGCCGAGTCACCTGGTTGAAAGGTCGGCGAGGATCCCAGCACCAGCTTCACGAATGCACCGGCGGTGCCGCCGAGGACGGTGGGTTGGAGCGTGGTCGAGACGAGAGCGGCTGCGACTTTGGCGAAGCTGAACATGGACCCCGGTCCGCGCACCTTGATCTGCAATGGTCCCGCACCGCGGTTGACGGCGCGACGCAGGTGGCTGCCGTAGAAGTTCGTTCCGTCGTTCTTCTGCTTCTCGTAGCTCCAATCGGTGACGAAGACCTTTTTCTGTCCTGGTTGCAGCGTGATCGTCTCGGTGCCGATCAGGCCGTCCGGACGCCCCCAGTTGGCCCACATGTTGTCGGCGCGACGATACTCGAAGACGCAGGGCGCCGTCTGCGCGAACGCGGGAGTGGCGACGACGAATCCGATCACCGAAGCCGCGAGCACGGCGAGTCGGCGTGATGGATGGCTTGGCATGACGTGAGTCTCCTTCGAAAGGTCCATGAGCACGGCCGCGTGCCGTCCGCACTCCAGAGACGCAGCGAAGGTCGTGCGATTCTCACATGCCGGTGGACCGGATCGGCGCCTCGGCCGCGGTACGCCAGGGCAGCGCGGGCCACCACAGCACGGATGAGATCCCGTCGATTGGCTCCACCATTCCGCCCGGCCGCGGCGTCGCCACGAGCACGCCGTCCCTCGACGCCTCGGCCAGTGTGCGCTCGATCGGCTCCGTCCAGCCGTGCAACGCGAGATCGAACGTGCCCCAGTGCAGCGGCAGCATCGCGGTGCCGCGCACGAGGCGGTGCGCAGCCACCGCCTGCTCCGGGCCCAGATGCACGTCGGGCCAGAGACGATCGTAGGCGCCGACCTCGATCATCGTGAGATCGAAGGGACCGAGGCGCTCGCCGATCTCGGAGAACTCGAGTTGCATCGCGGTGTCGCCGGCGTAGTACACACGCCGCTCGGCGCCGACGATCGCCCATCCGCACCAGAGCGTCTGGTCGGTGCTGCCGATGCCGCGGCCGGAGAAGTGACGCGCGGGCGTGGCCGTGAGGGTGACCGCGCCGACGCGTGTGGTGTCCCACCAGTCGAGCTCCGTCACGTCGCGCGCGGCGATGCCCCACCGCGCGAGCCAGCGGCCGACGCCGAGCGGCACGATCCATCGCAAACCGCGCGCGGCGATGGCGCGCACGAGGGACTCGTCGAGGTGGTCGTAGTGGTCGTGCGACAGGATGACGGCGTCCACCTCCGGCAGCTCGGCGAGCGGCAGCGGCGGTGCGAAGAAGCGGCGCGGCCCAGCGAAGGAGACGAAGGACGTGCGCTCCGCCCACACCGGATCGACGAGCAGGCGCACA
>DATEOG010000313.1:0-12478 GCA_035274345.1 Gemmatimonadaceae bacterium | reverse complement strand
CGTCGCCGCTGGCGCGACGCACCCCACCCTGCGCCGCCCACGCCTCCGCCATGGCCGCGTCCCTCCCGTCTGACGCCGGGCTCCGCGTCTCCCTCGAAGTCGAGATCCCGAGCGACGTCGCGTACATCGAGCGCGTCGTCGAGCTCATTCGACATCCGTGTGCCGAGCTGGCGTACAATGCCCATCAGCTCGCGCTCAACGTGCCGGTCGCGCTCAGTGAGGCGATCTCGAACGCGATCCTCCGAGCGAACAACGAAGACCCCGGCAAGCGCGTGCTCGTGCGCGCTGCCGTCGATACGCTGCGCCTCGTCGTCGACGTGCAGGACGAGGGCGAGCCCTTCGACCTCGACGGCAACATCCGCGATGCGGCCGATCCGGTGAACCTGGAGCGTGAGGACGGCCGAGGGCTGTTCCTGATGCGCGCGCTGATGGACCGGGTCGAGCGCTTCGACGCGAATGGCTCGCCGCATGGCAACGTCGTGCGGCTCATCCTCAGCCGGGCATGAGCGAGCTGGGCGAGGTCCTCGCCGCCTTCCACGAGGCCACGGGATGCGATGCATCCGTGTGGCGTCGTGACGGCGGCGCCAAGGGCCCGCTCCGCTTCATTGCCGGCACCCGTCGCGCCGATCCGCCGCCCCCCGAGCTGCTCCCATCTCTCGGCGTCGTACGCGACGAGGCCACGGAGCGTGGCCGGCTCGTCGTCGTGCCCATCGCGGGGCCGCGACCCGCCTGGCTCGTGCTCGGTCCCTGTCCCATCGAACGGCGCGAGATCGACAGCTACCTCAAGTTCCTGCGGCCCGTCGTCGCGCAGTATCTCCAGAACACGCTCGAGGTCGAGCACGCGGCCAACGAGCTCGCCGAGCGCTACGAGGAGATCAATCTCCTCTACTCCATCAGCGAGATCCTCGGCCGCACCGTCTCGCTCGCCGAGGGTGCCGAGACGATCCTGCGCGAAGTCAGCGAGACGGTCGGAGCTCGGCGCGCGTCGATCCTCGTGCACGATCCCGACACGCACACCCTGCGTGTCGTCGCACGAATGGGCGGCGAGGAGGAGCCCATCCGGCCGATCTCCGTCGACGACGACTGCAGTGTGAGCGCGCACGTCTTCCGCACGCTGCACTCGATCATCGCCGAGGCGGACGACATGCTCTGCGACGCCGAGCGTGGCTTCCGGAAGGGCGCGATGCTCACCGTACCGATCCTGTGGACGACGCAGGACGGCGGCGAGCCGCTCGGCGTCGTGAACCTCTCGGATCGGCGCTCGGGGCAGGCGTTCACCGCCGGCGACCAGAAGCTCGTCACCGCCATCGCCTCGCAGATCGGCGCGGCGATCCAGAATGCGCGGCTCGTGCGCCAATCGCTCGACCAGGAGCGTCTGCAGCAGGAGATGCAGCTCGCGCACGATCTGCAGATGAAGCTCCTCCCGGACGCGGCGCACGTCGCACCGGAGGCCAGCGTCGCGGCGCGCGTCGTCCCCGCAGAAGACGTCGGCGGCGACTTCTACAACCTCTATCGGCTGTCGAACGGCCGTATCGGCGTGATGATCGGCGACGTGTCGGGTCACGGCTACCAGGCCGCGCTCATCATGGCGCTCACGATGAGTGCTTCGGCGATCCACGCGCAGGGCACCGACGATCCCGCCGAGATGCTTCGACGGCTGTATCGCTCCGTGAAGGAGGAGCTCACGACGACCGAGATGTTCGTTTCGGCCCTGTATGCCGTCGTCGATCGCAACCTGGGCATCGTTCGATACGGCAATACCGGTCATCCGCACGCCTTCGTCGTGACGCGCTCCGGCGACGTGGAGCGCCTCGTCGCCGGCGGGCCGCCGCTCGGCATGTCCGACGAGGCACCGCGCTCGGAAGTGCGGCCATGGGATGTGGGCGGCGATCTCCTGGTGCTCTTCACGGACGGCATCACCGACGCGCGGAATCGCGAAGGCATTCGTCTCGGCGAGGAGCCCGTCATCGATTGCGTGATGCGATACCGCGAAGAACCGCCGGATCAGATCGCGACACGGGTGTTCGCGCTGCTCGATCACTACACGGGCGACACGCCGCGCCGCGACGATCTCACGCTCGTCATCCTCAAGAGCTGAAGCCATGAGCGGCGAAGGGCGCGCGCCGCGGGGCGGCCGTGCCGCGTTCCCACCGACGCGGAAGAGCCTCGGCCAGCACTTTCTCAACGACCGGCGCATCCTGAGTCGGATCGCGGACGCTCTCCAGCTTGAGGGACACGAGACGGTGCTGGAGATCGGGCCGGGCAGGGGAGCGCTCACCGACATCCTCGCCGAGCGCGCCGGCCGTCTCATCGCGATCGAGTACGACCGCGCGCTCGCCGCCATGCTGCGCGAGCGCTACGCGCGCCGGAGCAACGTGCTGGTCGCCGAGGCCGACGTCCTCGAGGTCTCGCTCGGCGAGCTGGCCGCCGGCCCGTACGTCCTCGTCGGCAACGTTCCGTACTACATCACGACTCCCATCCTCTTCCACGCGCTCGCGCGCCCGCGCGCCGATCGCGCCGTGTATCTCGTGCAGCGCGAGGTCGCGCAGCGGCTGGTCGCGCCCCCGGGTGGAAAGGACTACGGCGCGCTGACCGTCAACGTCGCCGCGGTCGCGCGCGCCGAGATGCTGTTCGGCGTGCCGGCGGGAGCATTCACCCCGCCACCCAAGGTGGAGAGCGCGGTCGTGCGCATCACTCCACTTGCCGAGCCTCTCGTCACACCGGAGGAGGAGCATCCCTTCCGTGTGCTCGTGCAGGGCGCCTTCGGGATGCGCCGCAAGCAGATGCGTCGCGTCGTGCGCACACTCTACTCGCTAGACGCGGAGCAGGCCGACGTCGTCCTCGCTCGCGCCGGCATCGACGCGGAGGTCCGACCGGAGGTGCTGAGCGTCGAGCAGTTCGTCGGGTTGTTGAGGGCTCGGTGAGCTGCTCGACTGCGAGTACTTGGTGCCACGGACGTAGCAGGTAGGCGGTACCGGTTGGATGCTCCCGGAACGTGGGAAGCCCGAGGTAGTGAAGGACTTTCCGAATCGAGATCCGCAGGGAATTCCGGGAGCCGGCTGGCTGGTACCGGTTACGTGCCACGTCAGTCGTACTCGGTACTCGCCGTGACGTTCACTCACAGTTCCTATTCCCGATTCGTCAACGCGAATGACAACCCTTCGAGCTCCATCGCCATGTTCACCGCTCGCACGGTGACGTCGGCCGGCGCGTGCAGCTGAACGGGCGCGAAGTTCAGCACCGCCTTGATGCCCGTGCGCACGATTCGGTCGAGCACCTCCTGCGCTCCCTCGGCCGGGATCGCGATCACGGCGATCTCGGGGCGCTCGGTAGCGATGTCGGACTCGAACCGAGCCATGTCACGAATCTCGATTCCTTCGAGCGAGCGACCGATCTTCTCGCGATTCGAGTCGTAGGCGGCGACGATGTTGTATCCCCGCTGCCGGAATCCGCGATACTGGGCGAGCGCGGCTCCGATCTTTCCCGCGCCGATGATCACCACCCGCCACTCCCGTCCGAGACCGAGGATGTCGCGAAGTGCGGAGGAAAGCTCGGGTACGGAGTAGCCCAGGCCCCGTTTGCCGAAGGAGCCGAAGAACGAGAGATCCTTCCGAACCTGGGCGGAAGTCGTTCCGCCCCTTCGTGCCAGCTCTTCGCTGGACACCGTCGTCAGCCCACGGTCCTCGAACTCCTCGAGGAACCGCAGATAGATCGACAGACGTCGGACGGTGGATTCGGCGATTCGCTTCACGTGGAGGGGCTTGTGAATTCGTTCACAAACTAGCGGCCTCCTGTACCCCACACCAGAAGGGATTGCCTCACGGGCTCTATGTCGCGCTCGCTCATGCAGATGCGACCGCGCGCTCAGCCGACCAACGGGTTATCTTCGGGGTCCCATGACCGTACACGTGACATCGGAGATCGGACGCCTGCGCTCCGTCATCGTCCACACCCCCGGCGACGAGCTGATGGGTGTCACGCCGACGACGCGTGAAGACTACCTGTACGACGACCTCCCGGATGCGTACCAGGCCCGGAAGGAGCACCGGCGGTTCACCGACATCCTGAAGCAGTTCTGCCAAGTCCTCGAGGTGCGCGACCTGCTCGCCGAGGTGCTCGAGAATCGCGAGGTCCGCGAGCTCCTGGTCCGCGAGACGATGGACATCGTCCCGAGCGAGCCGCTCGCGCGCGAGATCGGTGCGCTGCCGCCCGCCGAGCTGGTGACCATGCTCATCGAGGGAAAGGTCGAGACGCCTGGACCGCTCGCCCGCACCTTGAACGAGTACGGCTACGAGCTGCCGCCGCTGCCCAACCTGTTCTTCACCCGCGACTCGGCGATGAGCGTGGGACGGCACGTGCTCATCGGCTCGATGCGCTACGGGATCCGGTGGCCCGAAGAGCTGATCATGAAGGCGCACTTCCTCTACCACCCGCTGCTGCGCAACGAGGGGATGCTCTACGACGGCTCGGTCGAGCGCCGGCTCAACTACACCCTCGAGGGCGGCGACGTCCACACGCTGCGCGAGGACCTCGTCCTGATCGGGTTCAGCGAGCGCTCGAGTCCCGGAGCGATCGATCACCTCGCCGAGGTGCTGTTCGAGACGACCAAGGTCACCGACATCATCGTGGTCGTCATGCCGAAGGAGAACACGGCGATTCACCTCGATATGATCTTCACCCAGGTCGATCGCGACCTCTGCGTGTGCTACGCACCGCACTTCATCGGCCCCGAGCGGCTCAGCGTCCTGCACTGGCACAAGGGGCAGACGACGCTGCGCGAGTGTCCCGACGTCTTCGCCGCGCTCGCGGACTGCGGCATGCCGATGTCGCCCGTGCTCTGCGGCGGTGATCGACGCGTCGTGCAGGACCGCGAGCAGTGGGCCTCGGGGTGCAACTTCGTGGCGATTCGGCCCGGGCTCGTGCTGTCGTACGCCCGCAACGTCGGCACGCTCGTGCAGATGGAGCGCGCAGGATTTCGCATCGTCACCGGGACGAACTATCTCGCCGGCGAGGCGCCGATCGCCGATGACGAGCGCGCGGTCATCACCTTCGAGGGCGCGGAGCTGGTACGGGGCGGTGGCGGGCCGCGGTGCATGTCGTGTCCCGTTCAGCGAGAAGACACGTGAGCGAAGTCGATCCGGTCAGCGGCACGAGGCTCGAGCCCTACGCTCCGGCGACTGTGCAGACGCGTCCCGAGCGCACCCTGCTCGCGGATCGTGCCGCAGACTATCTGCGCGCGGGTCCCGCGGATTCGCGCAGTCTGATCGCGAGTGTGTGTCAGCTGTCCGTGCTTCCCGATTTCGTCGCCGAACACATGGCGGCATCGCTGCTCGGCGGACATCCGCGGTTCGGCCGCACACTCGACGGTCGGTGGCGTCTCTCCGAGTCTCCCGCACCAGCGTGGCGCGCAAGGCCGGACGACGAGCCACTGCTTTCGTCGCTCAGCTTCGCCGTCGTCGACGTCGAGACGACCGGGAGCCGGCCGGACGGCGGGGACCGCATCACGGAGATCGCCGTCGTCACCATTCGCGACGGGAGGATCGACCAGGTCTACGAGACTCTGGTCAACCCCGAGCGCTCGATCCCTCCGTTCATCACTCGGCTCACCAACATCTCGTGGGAGATGGTGTGCGAGAAGGCACCCTTCCGTGACGTGTGCGAGGACGTGGTCAGGGTGCTCGAAGGGCACGTGTTCGTCGCGCACAATGCGGCATTCGACTGGCGCTTCGTGAGCACGGAGGTGATGCGAGCCCGGGGCCGCGAGCTTACGGGCCGCCGACTCTGCACGGTGCGACTCGCCCGCAGACTGCTGCCGCAGCTTCGCTCACGCTCGCTCGACTGGGTGGCGCGGCACTACGACGTGCAGATCGAGCCGGGAAAGCGCCATCGCGCTGCCGGCGATGCGGTGGCGACCGCGCACTGCTTCCTGCGGCTGCTCGACGACGCACGCGCCCACGGGTGCGAGCGCTGGTCGGATCTGGAGCGACTGCTCGCCGCCGCCAGAGGCGTGCGCAAGCGGCGTGGACGCCGGCCGTCGGCCATGCCGCGACCCGTCGATCGGGATACGACGGCGTGAGTCGGAACGGTTAGACTCCGGACATGCCGCTCCTTCCACTCGTCGAGTCCCGTTCCGTCGGTTCGCTCCGCGTTCACGCGCTGCAGGCCGGCCTCCAGATGCTCGACGGTGGCGCGATGTTCGGCGTCGTCCCCAAGAACCTGTGGGAGCGGAAGATTTCCGCCGACGCGAAGAACCGCATTCCACTCGGCATGCGCTGCCTGTTGATCGAGCATCCCGACGCGCTCGTGCTCGTCGACACCGGAGTGGGCGACAAGGAGAACGAGAAGTTCACGGCGATTTACGGAATCGAGAACGCGCCGGTCGGTTCGATCGGACCGACGCAGCTGGAGAGTGCGCTCGCCGAGGCGGGATTCACTGCAGCCGACGTGGACGTGGTGATCAGTTCGCACCTGCACTTCGATCACGCCGGGGGCAACACGCGACGCGGGGAGGATGGTTCGCCGGTGCTCGCGTTCCCGAACGCGCGCTACGTCGTGCGACGCGGGGAGTGGGACTGGGCGCACAATACGAACGAACGAACCGCTGGGAGCTACTTCGCCCACAACTACGACCCCGTGCTGGCAGCCGGAAGGCTCGAGCTGGTGGACGACGACCGCGAGGTCTTGCCGGGTATATCACTGCGCCGCACCCCGGGACACACGCCGCACCACCAGGGAATTCTCGTCGAGTCTGGCCCGGACCGCCTCTTCTACCTCGCGGATCTTGCGCCGACCGCCGCCCACGTGCCGCTGCCTTGGATCATGGCGTACGACGTGGAGCCGCTGGTGACGTTGGAGACGAAGCGCCGCGTCTGGGCCGAATCCGCGGCGGAGGGCTGGACGGTGGTGTTCGAGCACGATGCCAGACACGCGTTCGGCCGTATCGTCGCCGACGGGCGGGGATACGCCTGCGACGTCGGCGGCGGAACGTGACTTGACTTGGCACCCCAATCGTCTAACTTGCGATCTGACAACTAGCTAAGTGGTCGTCTCACGACGGCCCACCCTCTGGCCCTCGCGCGGATGCGGGGCGTGCTGCAGGAGTCTTCAATCAGCGTCTCGCTCCCGTCGCCGTGACGGGCTTGGGGCGCGTGCGGACTTTCTGCCCCGGAAGGTCCGCTTTTTTGTTCTCTCTCATCGAGGCTACGAGTATTCAGGACACAACCAAGCGCGTGCGGGTCAATCGCATGATCCGCATCAGCCCGGTCCGCGTGATTGGCGCCGACGGTTCACAGCTCGGAATTCTCGAGGTGGACCAGGCGCTCAGAATGGCGGAGGAGGCAGGGCTGGATCTGGTCGAAGTCGCGGCGACGGCGAGGCCCCCGGTGGTCCGCATCATGGACTACGGGAAGTACAAGTTCGAGATGGCCAAGCAGGCGCGGCTCGCGAAGAAGAAGCAGCACGTGATCGAGCTCAAGGAAGTGAAGTATCGCCCGGGCATCGACGATCACGACTTCGACACGAAGACCCGGCATGCGCGCCGGTTTCTCGAAGAGAAGAACAAGGTGAAGGTGACCATGATGTTCCGTGGTCGGCAGGTCGCTCACCCCGAGCTGGGCCAGGCCGTGCTGGATCGGGTGAGCAGTGAACTGGCGGACATCGCGAAGATCGAGAGCGCGGGCCGTCTCGAAGGGAAGTCCATGACGATGATTCTCACGCCCAAATAGAGCGAGCGTGCTATGCCGAAGATGAAGACGCACAAGGGCGCGACCAAGCGCTTCAAGACGACAGGCTCGGGGAAGGTGAAGCGCTACAAGGCGTTCAAGAGCCACATCCTCACCAAGAAGACGTCCAAGCGGAAGCGGAACCTGCGCCGCGCGGGGTTGATCGCCACGAACGGCGAGCAGAAGCGAATCAAGCGCCTCATCCAGGCCGCGTAACAGGAGCCGACCATGCCACGCGCCGTATCGAACGTCCCCCGCCTCAAGCGGAAGAAGCAGGTCCTCAAGCACGCCAAGGGCGCCTTCGGTGCCCGTTCCAAGCTGTGGAAGGCAGCGAAGGAGAACGTCGAGCGCGGTTGGAAGTACGCGTACCGCGATCGCAAGAATAAGAAGCGCGATTTCCGACGCCTCTGGATCGTGCGTATCAACGCCGCCGCGCGACAGCACGACATGAGCTACAACGTGTTCATCAACGGCCTGGGAAAGGCCGGCATCGAGATCGACCGGAAGATCCTGGCCGATATCGCCGTGCGCGACCCGCAGGCGTTTGGCGAGCTCGCCGACAAGGTGCGCGCCGCCCTGAATGCTGCCTAAGTAGCTTATCCGCAGGCACTCGGCGGCGGCGCGACCCTGGGGTCTCGCCGCCGCCGTTTCGTTTCCGACCTACTGAGCAAATGCTTTCAGATTCTCCCACGCTCGCGCAGTACCTCCAGTCAGCCGACGACATCGTCGCTCGCGGCGTGGCCGCTCTGGCCGCTTCCGTCGACGCGGACGCCCTCGAGGTCGCGCGCGTCCAGTTCCTCGGGGACCGGCGCGGCGAGATCCTCGCCCTGCAGAAAGCGCTCGGCACCTTGCCGGCCGAGCAGCGGCGAGAGGCAGGCCGCGCCTTCAACGATGCCAAGACGAAGCTGACGCTTGCCCTCGACGAGCGGCGGAAGACCCTGAGCCACGCCGTGGCGAAGGGTCCGCAGATGGACCTCACCATGCCGGCCCGCCACCGCTGGATCGGCGGCAACCATCCCGTCACCCTCGTCATCGACGAGATCGTCGGGATCTTTCGTGAGCTGGGCTTCACCGTCGCGCTCGGCCCGGAAACGGAGTCCGAGTGGTACAACTTCGGCGCGCTGAACTTCCCGCCCGACCATCCGGCGATGGATCTGCACGACACGCTGTACGTCGGCGACGGCGCGCTCCTGCGCACGCATACGTCGCCCGTTCAGGTGCGCACGCTGCAGCGCTACGCTCCGCCCATTCGCATTCTCGCTCCGGGCACCGTGTTCCGTCGCGACCCGTTCGACGCGTCGCACGCGCCTGCCTTCGCGCAGATCGAGGGGCTCGCGGTCGACGAGGGAATCTCCTTCGTCGATCTGAAGGCGACGCTTACGCACTTCGCGCAGCGGTTCTTCGGCGCGACGCGCACGCGCTTCCGCCCGAGCTACTTCCCGTTTACCGAGCCATCGGCCGAGATGGACGTCGAGTGCCGACTGTGCGGCGGGCGCGGATGCTCGGCGTGCAAGGGCACCGGCTGGATGGAGATCCTCGGTTCCGGCATGGTGCATCCCGCCGTGCTCGAAGCGGCGGGGATCGACAGCGAGCGCTACACCGGCTGGGCGTTCGGTATGGGGCCCGGTCGCATCGCGATGCAGCGCTACGATCTACCCGACATCCGCATTCTCTACGACTCCGACGTACGCTTCCTCGAGCAGGTGGCCGAATGAACGCGTCCGTCGCATGGCTCAACGCGTTCTTCGATTCTCCGAAGTCGGCCACCGAGCTGCGTGATCTCCTCACCGCGCATACCGCCACGGTGGAGGAGATGATCTCGCTGCGCGCGGACCTGGCGCCGATCGTCGTCGCGCGCGTCGTCGAGGAGCGGGCGCATCCCGACTCCGACCATCTCCATCTCACGAAGGTGGACGCCGGCACCGGGGAGCTGCTCGACGTCGTGTGCGGCGCGCCGAACGTTGCCGCCGGCAAGCTCTACCCATTCGCACCGACGGGCACCGTGATGTCCGGCGGGCTCAGGATCGAGAAGCGCAAGATCCGCGGTCACACGTCGAACGGCATGCTCTGCTCCGCGCGCGAGCTGGGACTCGGGCAGGAGCACGAAGGGATCCTCGAGCTGTCGCTGAACGTGCCCCCGGGCACGCCGCTGCTCGCCGCGATGCCGATCGGCGACTCGCGGCTCGTCGTCGACGTGCTGCCCAACCGACCGGATCTGCTGTCGCACCTCGGTCTCGCTCGAGAGGTGGCTGCGCTCAGTGGCACACGTCTCGAGCTCCCCGACATCGGTGTCGCTGGCGTCGAGATTCCGGAACCGAAGCGCTTTCGCCGCGCGGGCAATGCTGGCGGCATCGTTCTCCACCTCGAGGACGCGACCCTCGCGACGCGCTACATGGGGATCGTGATTCGCGGCGTGAAGGTCGGCCCGAGCCCGCAGTGGCTCGTGGACCGGTTGGCGGCCGTGGGCTCGCGCTCCATCAACAACGTCGTCGATGCGACGAACTACGTGCTGCACGAGCTCGGGCAGCCCACTCACGCGTTCGACCTCGCCAAGTTCGATCTCGAGACGAAGCTGCCGCAGAAGACGGTCGTCGTGCGCTCGGCGAAGGCGGGAGAGACGCTCGTCACGCTCGACGGCGTCGAGCGCAAGCTCACGCCGGAGACGACGGTCATCGCGGACGCGGTGCGCCCCGTCGGCTTGGCCGGCGTGATGGGCGGCCAGGATACGGAGGTCGATCTCGGCACGACGGACATCTTCATCGAGGCGGCGAACTTCGTTCCGTCGCGCACGCGGCGCACGCGGCGTGTGGCCGGACTCTCCACCGACGCGAGCTACCGATTCGAGCGCGGAGTCGACCTGGCACTCACGCCGCGAGCACTCGAGCGTGTCGCGCAGTTCGTGATCACGCTGGCCGGTGGTCGCGTGGAGCATCCACCGGTCGATCTCTACGCCGGCGATCCGCCACCGAGACCGCTCATCCTTCGGTCGGCTCGGCTTCGTCGCGTGCTCGGCGTGGAGCTCGACGCCTCGCGTGTGGCGACGCTGCTGCGCGGCGTCGGATGCGTCTCGGACGTGGAGGACGACGGCAGCGCCGTGCGGT
The DNA here is from genome assembly GCA_035274345.1 of Gemmatimonadaceae bacterium. Lineage (GTDB taxonomy): Bacteria > Gemmatimonadota > Gemmatimonadetes > Gemmatimonadales > Gemmatimonadaceae > AG11. Next base: position 1,656 of record DATEOG010000313.1, on the reverse strand, counting down.
GTATTCCGCCGAGCTGGCGGCTGGATCTCGTGTCGGAAGTGGACCTCATCGAGGAAGTCGCTCGCTTGCACGGCTACGCCGCGCTGCCCGACGAGATTCGCCCGTACCGCCCCGGTACGAGTGCCGACGCGCCCCTCTGGACCGTGGCCGCTCGCCTGCGTGAGAGCCTCTCGGCGCTCGGGCTGCTCGAGGCGAGACCGATCCCCTTCGTGCCGGGAGGCGACACGCACGTTCGGCTCCTCAATCCGCTGGCGGAGAATGAGGCGCATCTGCGCCGCACGTTGCTCGAGTCGCTGGCTCGCCGCGCCGAGTTCAATCTCGCGCACATGCAGGGCAACATCCGGCTGTACGAGATCGGATCGGCGTTCTCGCCCGGCGAATCGCTGCCGGACGAGACGATTCGCGTCGCCATGCTCGTGATGGGCGACCGCGAGCCCGTCCATTTTGCTGGACCGCCGGCAACGCCGTTCGATGCGTGGGATGCCAAGGCGTTGGCCGAGCGTGCCGCGCGCGTCGCGTTCCCAGCGGCTGAGATCTCACTGCAGCCGACGGAGGGGGAGGACGAGCGACTGTGGGCCGTGCTCGTCGGGGGTGAGGTGCGGGGTGAGGTACGACGCATCCCGCTCGATGCGCCAGTCTGGGCGAAGCCGGCATTCGGTGTCGAGCTGGTGCTCGGCTCGATGTCCAACAACGACGTCGCGCCGCCGGGAGAGCATGCCCACGGGACGTCGGAGTCACCGGCGCCCCGGCGATCGACCCCCTATCGGCCGCTGCCGAGCACACCGGCCGCGGAGTTCGATCTCGCGCTCGTTCTTCCGCCAGGCGTCACGGCGGCAAGAGTCGAGGAGGTAATCCGCTCCGCCGCGGGCGAGCTGCTCGAACGCCTCGCTGCGTTCGATCAGTACGAGGGTAGTGGGGTCGAGGCGGGACATCGCTCGGTGGCCTGGCGGTTGACCTTGCGCCATCCGGAGCGCACTCTACGCGACAAGGAAATCGAGGGCCGGCGCACCAGGATCCTATCTGCGTTGCAGCAGGAGCTGAATGTCAGACAGCGAACGTCCTGAAGGACTTGCGTTCCGTGAGCTCGAGCAGCTCGTGAGACATCTGGGTGATGAGCTCGCCGGCTTTCGCCGCCGCGCGCTCGTCGCCGAGGCGAGGGTGCGCGAGGTCGAGAGCATCGAGTCTCAGCCCGGCATCCGGCAGCAGCGTGAGCTCGGTGACCGGCTGAACCAGCTCGAGCACGACAACGCGGTGCTGCGCGGCCGGCTCGAGGCGGCAACCGCACGCACGAAGGCGATGCTGGATCGCGTCCGGTTCATCCGGCAGCAGGCGCAGGGGGCAGAGCGGTGAGCACCAAGAAGACGTCGATCAAGGTGGAGATCCTCGGGGAGTCCTACTCCATCCGCAGCGAGGCCGCGCCCGAGCACACGCGCGCGGTCGCCGAGCACCTCGATCGATCGATCCGGCAGATCCTCGCCACCGGGGCGGTGATCGAGGCCAATCGGGCGGCGATCCTGGCCGCGCTCCAGATCACCTCCGAGCTGTTCGTGGAGCGGGAGGCGAACCAGTCGATCACCAGCGCGATGCAGGACCTCAGCGGGGAAGTCAGGCGAATGCTTCCCCCTGCCAAGCGCGGCGACGGTTCGGTGGCCTAGG
>DATEOG010000312.1:0-6639 GCA_035274345.1 Gemmatimonadaceae bacterium | reverse complement strand
GGTCGCACGTTGGCGAGCACGGGGACGCGCCGCGCAATCGCGTCGAAGCGCGCGAGATCGAGCGTGAGTCCGGCGCGGCGCGCCATCGCGATGAGATGCACGACGGAGTTGCTGGACCCACTCAGCGCGAGGACGGTCGTCACCGCGTTGTCGAACGACGCGTCGGTGAGCAGGTCGCTCGGCTTGAGGTCCTCCCAGACCATCTCGACGATGCGGCGTCCGGAGAGCGCGGCCATCTGCGCATGGCGGGAGTCGGGTGCAGGGGTCGACGAGAATCCAGGCAGCACGAACCCGAGGACTTCCGCGGCGCTCGTCATCGTCGACGCGGTGCCCATCGTCATGCAGTGGCCCGGCGAGCGCGCGATGCCGTTCTCGATCCCCGTCCACTCCTCCTGCGTGATGTTGCCGCAGCGCAGTTCGGCCCAGTACTTCCACGTGTCGGAACCGCTGCCCAGCACGACGCCGTTCCAGTCGCCGCGCAGCATCGGACCGGCGGGCACGAAGATCGCCGGCAGGTCCATCGAGATCGCGCCCATGAGGAGCGCGGGGACCGTCTTGTCGCAGCCGCCCATGAGGACGCAGCCGTCGGCGGGATACGAGCGGAGAATCTCCTCCGTCTCCATCGCGAGCAGGTTGCGATAGAGCATCGTCGTCGGCTTCTGGAACGGCTCGGAGAGCGTCATGGCCGGGATCTCGACGGGGAACCCGCCGGCCTGCCAGATGCCGCGCTTCACCTCCTCCACGCGCTGCTTGAAGTGCGAGTGGCAGGGGTTGATGTCGCTCCACGTGTTGACGATCGCGATGACCGGCTTGCCGCGATAATCCTCGGCGGTGTAGCCCATCTGCGCCGTGCGCGAGCGATGGCCGAACGAGCGCAGATCGCCGACGCCGTACCAGCGATGGCTGCGCAGCTGCTCGGCGGTCTTCCGGCGCACGCTCACGACGGCGCGAGCTGCCCGTCGTGCTGGCGAAGCGCGATCGCCGCCTCGCGAATGGGCGCACGGTGCGCTTCGGCGATGTTCGAGAGCATCGGCAGCATCGGCCCCATGTCGGCGATCCCGGCAAGCGTGACGGCTTCGTGCAGCACGCGGATGGGGCTGTGGGCGTCGCGAAGGTTCTCGAGCGGGAGGAACTTGTCGCGCTCCTCCTCCGCCTCGTCCCAACGGCCGTCCTTGCACAGCGCGAGGATGCGCATCGAGCTGTTCGGCGCCACACACACCGAGCCGGACGTGAACCCCTGCAGCCCGAAGTCGCGCAGGTGGATGATCGCCGGACGCTCGCCGATGCCGCTCACGACGATGCGGCGATCGACGACGTCGAGCAGCGCGCGGAGGTAGACGTCCTCGCGCGGGTCGGTGCGCACCGTGGCGTACTTGATCCCCGCCACGAGCCCGTCGTTCGCGAGCGCCGCGACATGCGGCGGTTCCAGATATCCGTCGGCCTTGATGTAGACGATCACGGGCCGGCCGTAGCGCTCGGCGAACCGACGGATGCCCGTCGCGATGCCGTCGGGCGTCGCCGGGAACGCGAGCGGAAGGATCATCACCGTGGGGAAGTCGCGACCCTTCACGACGTCGAGCTGGTCCATCAGCTTGCCGTAGTCGGGCCCGACGGACGGTATCACCCACGTGTCGTCCCCCGCCTCCTGCTCGAGCATGTCGAGCAGCTCGGGCAGCTCGGCCGCGCCGACATTGTACAGGTTCGCATTGCCGCCGTAGAGCAGCGTGCGGACGCCCCCCTCCTCGAGGTACTGGATCAGCGCGCGATTGTCGGCCGTGCTGATCGTGAGATCGCGGTGGCGCGCGAGGGGCGGCACGGCGATCACCGAGGCGGCGAGGTCGGATGGGCTGGCTGGAGTGGTCTTCATGACTAGGGTGGTGAGTGATGCGTGGTGGGGCATGGGTGACTGCGGCGGCGACTGCGTCGGCAGTCACCCATCACTCATTACCCACCACCCATAACCGCGTCCGCAATGCGGCCGCCAATCGGGATCGCCGACGTCGCCGCGGGTGAGGGGGCGTTGCAGACGTGGAGCATGCGCTCGGACTCCAGAAAAAGAAAATCGTGCACCAGCGTGCCGTCCCGCGTCACGGCCTGTGCGCGGATTCCCGCAGTGTACGGCAACAGGTCGCTCACCGTCAGGATCGGGCAGTATTTGCGGCACTCCCGGAGGTACGCGGACTTGAGCAGTGAACCGGTGAGCTCGGCGCGCACCGACGTGCGGTAGCGAGCGAGCACCCGCCAGAGGCCGGGGAAGAACAAGTACTGCGCGACGTCGCGCAGGTTCACGGCGAGCTTGCGATATCCCTCGCGCGACAGGCCCAGCACGGCGTTCGGACCCACCGTGACGCTGCCGTCGATCATGCGCGTGAGGTGAATGCCGAGGAAGGGGAGGTCCGGGTCGGGGACGGGGTAGATCAGGCTTCTGATGATGTCGTTCTTCGCGCTCGGCAGGCGATAGTACTCGCCACGAAAGGGAACGATCTGATGCGTGACCGGCAGTCCCGCGAGGCGCGCCAGTCGATCGGACTGCAGCCCCGCGCAGGCGACGAGGTGTCCCGCCGTCCAGCTCCGCGTTCCGGCGCGCACCACGACGTCGCTCGCCGACTCGCGGATCGACGTCACTTCGGCCCCGAGCACGATCTCAGCACCGGCTGCCTGGATCACGCGGGCCATCGCGGCGCAGACGGCGCGGTAGTCCACGATCGCCGTGGACGGTACGAACAGCGCGCCGAGCCCGGTGATGTTCGGCTCGCGACGCCGAAGCTCGGAATGGTCCAGTCGCTCAGCCTCGATCCCGTTCTCACGTGCGCGTGTCACGAGCCCCTCGAGGCGCACGAGCTCGAGCGCGTTTGTGGCGACGAGCGTCTTGCCGCAGGTGACGAACGGGATTCCGTGCGCTGCGCAGAACTGCTTGGTGGCGGCCTCGCCGCGCTTGCACAGATCTGCCTTGAGACTTCCGGGCGCGTAGTAGATCCCGCTGTGGATCACGCCGCTATTGTGGCCGGTCTGGTGCTGCGCGAGGGCATGTTCCTTCTCGAGTAGCACGAGCGAGGCGCCGGGATGACGCTCGAGCAGAGCCATCGCCGTCGCCAGCCCGACGATGCCGCCGCCGACGACGCAGAAGTCGTACGTCACCGCTCCATCAGCCGGTGCCGAGCACGAACGGCGCGCCGGCGCGCTCGCAGATGGCGCGAATGCGTTCGGCCAGCGCATCGGGCACGGGAATCCCGTCGCGGGTACGCTCCGCCCGCGCGAATACCTCAGGCTCGCCCGCGACGAGCACCGGCTCGCCGGCGTCGGTCGGTGTCGCGGCATGCAGCACGTCGATCACGTCGTCGAGGTCGGACTCGAACTCGCCTTCCTCGCGGAACACCGTCGGATCGAGCGCCATGAGGAAGTGGCCGATGTTGTCCGGATCGCCGCGTCCCTGCGTGCGCTTGCGGATCGGCGTGAACGATCCGCCGGCGAGTGTGGCCGAGAGGATCTGCACCATCACGCTGAGCCCGTAGCCCTTGTGACTCGACATCTCCGCCGTGCCGCCGAGCGCCGTCATGCCTCCGGTGTGTTGCACGGTGACGAGGTCCATCGCGAGGGCCGAGTCGGTGACCGGATTGCCGTCCTCGTCCAGCACCCAGCCGGGCGGCAGCGGACGCCCCTGGAGGTCATAGACCTTCACCTTGTTCTGCGCGACCGTGCTGGTGGACATGTCGAGCAGGAAGTCGTGATGGCGACGCGCCGGTGCGGCGAAGGCGATCGGATTGGTGCCGAGGACCGGCATGGAGCTCCGCGTCGGGAGCACCGGGTTGCCGCGCGTCGTACAGGTGACGAGGCCGAGCAGGCCCCGCCTGGACGCCAGCGCGGCGTAGTAGCCGGCCGCACCGAAGTGCGTGGAGTTGAACACCGACACGATCCCGACGCCGGCCGAAATCGCCTTGTCGATCGCGAGCCGCATCCCCATCGAGGCGCTGACGTGGCCGAGCCCTCCGTCGCCGTCGAGCAGGGCAGTGACCGGCGTCTCGCGTACGACGCGCGGCGTCGGCTTCGGGTTGAGCTGGCCGAGGCCGAGCGCCTCCTCGTACAGCATCAGCATGGAGATCCCGTGCGAGTCGATGCCGGCGAGATCGGTATCCGTCATGACGTCGGCGGCGGTGCGCACGACGTTGTCCGGCATCCCCCAGGCGCGCAGGACTTCGCTGATCTGACGGTGGATGGTCTCGGCGGGGACGCGCATGGCCCAAAGCTGACACGGCGTGCGCGTGTGGGACAGTTGTCGACCCGAGCCCGCGATGTCATCCCGAGCGCAGTCGAGGGATCTGCACCCGCCGTCATCCCGACCGCAGTCGAGGGATCTGCACTTGGAAAGGGCGGTGCAGATCCCTCGACTCGCTTCGCTCGCTCGGGATGACAGCCGAGTGCAGATCCCTCGACTCGCTTCGCTCGCTCGGGATGACAGCCGAGTGCGGATCCCTCGACTCGCTTCGCTCGCTCGGGATGACAGTCTGCCGTCGCGTCTCTTGACGCGATGAGCCGGGTGGAGAACGTTCACGGTCTCCGCAGTCCCCTCTTTCCCTGGAGCCCGGATGAACTCGCGCATCGTAGTGGCCTCCGCCATCGCCCTGCAGCTCGCCGCATTCCACGGCGCGGCCGCGCAAGCACAAGCCGGTAAGTCCGCAGCCCCCTCCGCCTCGGTCGCCGCCGCGGTCGTGGCGCAGGAACAGTCGATCTACGACGCGATCGCGCGGTCGGACACGGCCGCGTTCAACAAGGCGGTCGGCCGGGATTTCGTCTACGTCAGTCAGGAGGGCGCCGTCCAGTGGACGCTCACGAACACGTCGAGCATCCTCGGATGCGCTCTGGGAAGCGGGTGGACGCTCGACAACCCGAAGACGACGGAAGTCGGCTCGGACCTCGTGGTGCTCACGTATTCCGCGAGCACGAAATCGACGTGCAACGGCCAACCCATAACTTCTCCCGTGAACGCGATGAGCGTGTGGCAGCGCCGTGCCGGACGCTGGGTGGCCGTCGCGCACAGCGAGACCCCCGCGGCGAAGAGGCCGTAATGGAGCGAGCGAATGGCCGACGGTAGTGTGAGCCGCCGCGAGTTCATCGCGCGGACGACCGCCGTCGGCGTCGGTCTCGGTGCGCTGGGCACGGCATCACGCGTGTCCGGCGCATCGATCGCCGCTCGTCGCGCCGAGGAGCCGACGATCGCCGTCTTCTCCAAGCACCTGCAGTGGCTGCCATTCGCCGACGTGGGCCCGGTGATCGCCGAATCCGGGTTCCGCACCGTCGATCTCACGGTGCGCCCTGGGGGACACGTACTTCCCGAGCGCGTCGAGGAGGACCTGCCGCGGGCGGTCGAGACGCTGCGGAAGTCCGGACTCACCGTGCCGCTGATGACGACCGCGATCACCGACGCGAACGATCCGCTGACGCGTCGCGTGCTCACGACGGCGAAGCAGCTCGGTGTGTCGCACTACCGCATGGGCTACTGGACCTTCCCCGCGAACACCGAGCCGCTGAAGGCGCTGCGTGAGATGAAGCCGCGCGCGGCCGCGCTGGCAGCGCTCAATCGTGAGATCGGTATCCGCGGTGGCTACCAGAATCACGTCGGCACACGCGTGGGCGGCTCGGTCTGGGACCTCGGCGTGCTGCTCGAGGGGATCACGCCCGACGGACTCGGCGTGCAGTACGACATCCGCCACGCCGTGGCCGAAGGGGGCGAGAGCTGGCCGGTCGCGCTGCGGCTGATCGCGCCACACATCGACACCGTCGCGCTGAAGGACCACGTCTGGGCGAAGCGAGCGGATGGCCGATGGGAGCCGCGCTCGGTACCGCTCGGCGAAGGGATGGTGAACTTCGACGCGTACCTCCGGCAGATGCTCGCGCGCGGCCCGCTGCCGCCGGCGACCGTCCACTTCGAGTACCCACCCCTCGAGATGGCGGGGAGCGGCGACGCGACGCGCCGGCGTCAGACCGTGGAGGGGATGCGCCGAGACCTGACGCGATTCAAGCAGCTCCTCGCGGCGGCGTCCATGCCGGCCAAGCCGGCGGGCGCGGGTTCATGATGCCGCGTCCACCGCGCGAGCTGTCGCGCCGCGAGTTCCTCGCCGTCGCCGGAGCGGCCGCCGCGCTTCCGCTCGTCGACCATGGCCACCGGGTCCGCGTACTGCGCGCCGAGCCGAAGCGCATCCGCATTCGCAGCGTCGGGCTCGACTTCGAGCGCGAGCCGCTGATCCGCCCGACGGGTTTCAAGGGCGGCTACCTCACCGAGCTGTGGCAACCGGTCGCGCGCCTCGACAGCGACGGAGGCCGGAGCAACATCGGCATCGGGACGCAGAGCGTGCTGTGGTGCGACCCGAGAGTGCTGGCGGCGCACTCCGAGAGCGCCGGCAACGCGATGATGCTCTCGGTGACCGATCACGCGCTGCAGATGCTCGTCGGCGAGAGCTTCACGAACCCGGTCGAGCTGCTCGACCGCATCTTCCCCGAGGTGTACGCCTTCGCAACGCGCGTCACGGGCCTGCCGAACCTTCGCCGCACCTTCGCGCTCAACGCGCTCGTGCCGGTGGACAACGCGGCGTGGCTGCTCTACGCCGCGGAGAACGGGATCAAATCGTTCGACGAGATGATCCC
>DATEOG010000311.1:0-4909 GCA_035274345.1 Gemmatimonadaceae bacterium | reverse complement strand
CGCCGCGGCGTCGCCGGCGGCTCCGGACGCATCGGTGGCCGGCCTCGGAGCGCCGGTGGAGGTCGTGTACGACGAGCGCGCGGTGCCTCACATCTTCGCGCGCAGCGAGGAGGACGCGTACCGGGCGCTCGGTTACGTCGTCGCGCGCGACCGGCTGTTCCAGCTATATGTGCAGACGCTCGCCGCGAGCGGGCGACTCACCGAGATCGGCGGCGCGCAGGCCCTCGTGCTCGATCGCGAGATGCGTCAGCTCGGCCTGCCGCGGGCTGCCGAAGCGCTCGCGGCGCGGGTCGGCGACACCAGCGTCACCGTGCGAACCGCCCGCGCCTATGCGGACGGCGTGAACGCGTATATCGCCGCGATGCCTGCCGCCGAGCTGCCGCTGGAGTTTCGTCTGCTCGGCAAGCGTCCGCCGAAGTCGGAGCCGCTCCACAGCTATCTGCTTCTGAACCGCATGGGGTGGACGCTCGCGAACATCGCCAACGAGCGCCGGCGCACCGCCGCAGCGGCGCAAGTCGGCGTCGCGGCGGCCAACGCGCTGTTCCCCGACGACTCGCCGATCATCGAGCCGATCCAGCCGAATGGCCAGAGCGCGCCGCGGTTCGACACGTCACCGCTGCCGCCTCCGGGAACACCCGACAGCGCGAGCAGATTGCTCGGCGCGGCGGTAGACGCGTGGCTCGACTCGCCACAGCTCGCACGCGCCGAGGACGAGGACGCGCCCTGGCGAGCGAGCAACAATTGGGCGGTCATGCCGAAGCGCAGCGCGACCGGCAATGCGCTCCTGGCCGGAGACCCGCATCTCGACCTCACGCTCCCTTCGATCTGGTACGAGGCGCACCTCGTGGTGCCGGGGAAGCTCGACGTATACGGCGCGACGATTCCCGGCGCCCCCGCGATCCTGATCGGCTTCAATCGCGACGTGGCGTGGTCGCTCACGAACACGGGCGCCGACGTGATGGACTTCTACGTCGAGGAGGTCGACGACGATCGGCATCCCACGCGTCATCGCGTCGACGGCGCCTGGCGGCCGATCGAGTCGCGCGTCGAGGTGTATCGCGGTCCGAATGGGGAGACGGTCGCCACCGACACCGTGTTCTACACGTTTCGCGGTCCCATGCAGCGCGTGCGCGGCCGCTGGCTCTCGGTGCGCTGGACGGTGCTCGAGGCGGGACGCGAAGCGGCCGGCTTCGTCGAGAGCGCGCGTGCACGGACCGCCTCGGAGTTCCAGGACATCATGGCGCGCTCGTACCGCGCCCCCGCGCAGAACATGATCGCTGCTGATCGCGGCGGTCACATCGCCATCCGCTCCGTCGGACGCTACCCGATCAGGGCGAAGAACGGCGCGGTGCTGCTGGACGGCACGTCGAGCGCGAACGACTGGCAGGGCGATCTCCCCGTCGCGCAATGGCCGCAGGCGTTCGACCCCGCGCAGGGATTTCTCGCATCGGCCAATCAGCAGCCGGTCGATCCGCGCGCGTCCACCGTCTGGTTCGGCGGCGACTACGATCCGTGGCGGGCACTGCGCATCAATGCGCTCCTGCGCGCCGACAGCGCTGTCACCGTCGACGACATGCGCCGATTCCAGACCGATCCGGGGAGCGCGCGCGCCGACGTTTATGTGCCCTATTTCCTCCAGGCGGCGCTGCGCGTGGCGCAACGAGACACCGGCCCGAATCGCGTCGTGCTGGCGGAGGCCGGCCGGTTCCTCAACCGGTGGGACCGCAGATACACGGCGTCGAACACGGGCGCGGTGCTGTTCGAAGCGGCGCTCCGCGAGGCGGCGGTGCAGACGTGGGACGAGCTCGCGAGCGAGGGCGGCGGACGAAGGGTGACGCCGTCGAGCGCCGTGTTCGCGCGGCTCATGCACGATTCCACGAGTGCGTGGTGGGACGACCGCGGCACACCGCAGGTGGAGGATCGCGACGCGATTCTCGCCTCGGCGCTCGTGTCGGCGTACGTCGCCACGCGACAGCGCTACGGCATCCCGGGGGACAGCGGTTGGCGCTGGTCGAACGTTCACAGGGTGAACATCCCGCACCTGCTGCGTCTTCCCGCGTTGTCGGCGCTCGACATGCCGATCGAGGGCGGGCCGGGAACTCTGAGCCCGATCGCCATCGGCGGATCGAACGGACCGAGCTGGCGCATGGTCGTGGAGCTTGGGCCGACGCTGCACGCGTGGACGACATATCCGGGAGGACAGTCGGGAAACCCCGCGAGTAAGCGCTACAAGGACCGCATCCCGCAGTGGCTCGAGGGTACGCTCGAGGCGGTACACGTACCGACGCGCGCGAGCGAGCTGCCGGCGGCACAGCGCAGCGGTACGCTAACGCTGCGACCGGCGCGCTGACCTCGATGCTCGTGCTCCTCGCCGTCGCCGCGACCACCGCGATGCTCACCTGGCACGTCGGATGGTGGGGAGTGGTGGTTGTCGCGCTGATCGCCGGCGTTCTGCTCCGGCGGCGCGCAGGCGCCGCATGGCTGATCGCGCTCGGCGCCGTGGTGGGGTGGAGCGCGCTGATCGTCGTCGACATGTTCGGCGGCAGCTTCTCCACGCTCGCGGCGTCGGTCGCCGGCGTGATGCGCGTGCCGATGCCCGCACTTCTCGTGGTCACGCTGCTCTTTGCCGCGCTGCTCGCATGGAGCGCCGCCGTGCTTGGGAGCGAGGTCGGCAAGCTCGCTCGCGCCACGCCTCCTTCCGCATAGCGACGGCCCGCGCGCTACGGCAGCTTTCCCCATGCCCCATTCGCGCGACCTCTCACTCGCCGCACTCGGCGCCGCACCACTCGACGCCGACGCCCCCGCCTGCGCGCGTCGGCTCGTCGAGGCGCTCCATCGTGCCACGCCCGCGCTTCTCGCCCTCGACGCCGCCGCGACCACTCGCCGGCCCGCGCCCGGCAAATGGTCACCGCGTGAGATCATCGGCCACCTGGTCGATTCGGCGAGCAACAACCATCAGCGCTTCGTCCGCATGCGCGATCGCGACGACCTCGTCGTCGAGGGTTACGAGCAGGACGCGTGGGTGGCGGCGCAGCACTACCAGGACGCTCCGTGGACGGAGCTCGTGCTGCTCTGGATGACGTACAACCGACACCTCGCACGGCTGATGGCCGCGACTCCGCCGGCGGATCGCGACCGCGCGCGCCAGTCCCACAACCTGCATCTGCGCGCCTTCCGTCCCGTCGCCCCCGATCGTCCGGCGACACTCGGCTACTTCATGGACGACTACGTCGATCATCTCGAGCATCATCTCGCGCAGGTGCTGGGATGACCAATCCCCGGCGCTGCCGTGGAACCGCCACGGCCCGGGCGTGATCCAGGAACAGTCGCTCTGCGGTGGGGTCTCTCCCGCTGGACGCACGGCTCGCACTCCCACAGCATTGCTCATGCGCCGACTCGCCTTCGCAGCTCTTCTCGTCGCGACGCTCCCGCTGTGCGCCGCGGCGCAGGCTCCCGACGACAGTACGAAGGGCTATGTGCACATCTCTCCCGCCGTCGGCTTCCACTACGGCATCCCGCTCAAGTTCTCGGTGGCGGCGGGCGGCCTGTTCGACTTCCGCGGTCCGCACAACGACGGCATCATCGCGATGGGCGAGATGGGCCAGGGCGGTGCCGAGGCGTCGATCGGCTACTTCAGGATGATCCGCTTCGGTCAGGGCTTCGACGTCCGCTTCGCCGGCCTGCGAACGGGCCCCGATCCGCGCAGCGCGGCGCCCGAGACGACGTATCTGGGCGCCGAGGCGCACGTGATGTTCCTGCTCGGCGTCGGGGGACGCGTCGGCTGGTTCCGCCGCGCGAGCCCCTATTCCGGCAGCAACACGTACGACAACGTCGGATCCTTCCGCATGTCGATCGGGCTCTGACCGTGCGCGACATCGATTGGCCGCTTGCGATCACGCTCGCCGTGGTGTTCGTGGTGATGTCCGTCGTTCGCTGGCAGTATTTCCGGTCAGTCGCCCGCCGCCGCGCGCGGCGCCAAGAGAGCGACGACACGCCGCGCTGACCGCTGCGCGCCGCACTGCACGCTTCTTGTAGATCCCCGATGCATGGGCATCCATGAGATCGAGGTCCGCTCGCTCGGCGAGCTCATCGACCGAGTCACCCCCGAGCAGCCGGACCCCGTCACGGGTCGTCGCCGCGACTCGTGCGTCTACCACGGCTCGGCCGACGCCTCGCGCTCACTGCTGACGAGCCTCGACCGGCTCGGTGGGGTGAAGCCGCCGCACACGAAGACGCCGCTCGAGGAGCACATCCTCCGCAACTTCGCGCGCTACTCGCGCCCACACCTCGCGCACGCGACCAACGAGTGGGAGCTGCTCGTCGCCGCGCAGCACCACGGCGTGCCGACACGACTGCTCGACTGGAGCTACTCGCCGCTCGTTGCCGCGCACTTCGCCACGCTCGGCGATCCGAGCGTCGACCGGGTAATCTGGCGCCTCGACTGGAAGCAGGTGCACCGCAAGTTCGGCTTTCCCGAGCTCGCGATGCTGATCGACGATCTGCACCAGATGGTCGGCCGCGACGGAGAGTTCACGCCATGGCGATTGATCGGTGAAGGTCGGAAGGTGAAGCCGTTCGCCTGCATGATCGAGCCGCCGACGCTCGACGCGCGCATCTCCGCGCAGACGGCGACGTTCACGCTCTGCTCGGACACGTCGCGCGCATTCGACGATTTCCTGCGCGCGCACGACCTCGACAAGGCGCTGACGCGCTTCGTCATCCCACGGAAATCGGCCGAGGTTGTGCGCGATCAGCTCGACCTGGCGGGGATGGACGAGCGGCGTCTCTTCCCCGACCTCGACGGCGTCGCGACGCAGATGCGGCGGTACTACAGCTGATGCGGGATGCGCGATGCGCTTTGCGCTTTACGCTACAGCAGAACCGCCTCGGGAGGCTCCTGCCTCCCGAG
>DATEOG010000310.1:0-3315 GCA_035274345.1 Gemmatimonadaceae bacterium | reverse complement strand
GTGCTGGTGGATCGTCGCTACGTGAACCTCGAGCAGCGCCGCTTCTTCCCCACCGAGCTCGGTGAGACGGTGGAGAAGGTGATGGTCAAGCAGTTCCCCGAGATCTTCAACGTCGACTTCACCTCCGGCATGGAGCTGGAGCTCGACAAGGTCGAAGAGGGAGAGCTCGGCTGGCGCGCTGTTTTAAAGGACTTCTGGGGTCCGTTCGACAAATCGCTCAAGAACGTGCAGTTCGGCGCGCTCATCGCCGAGGCGCACGATCTCTCAGCGATCGTCAACGAGCGCTGCCCCGACTGCGGCGGCAAGCTCGAGCCGCGCGGAGGATTCTTCGGGCCGTTCCTCGCCTGCGAGAACCATCCGAAGCTCTGCAAGTACACGCGGCCGCTGAAGGGCGAGAAGGCGAAGCCGAAGATGACGGACATCCCCTGTCATCTCTGTGGTCAGCCGATGGTCGTTCGCCAGGGACGCAGCGGCGAGTTCCTCGGCTGCAGCACCTTCCCGAAGTGCCGCGGCACGCGCTCGATGCCGACGGGTGTCTTCTGCCCGAAGGACGGCGGTGAGCTGGTCGAGCGTCGCTCGAAGAAGCGCGGCACGGCGTTCTACGCCTGCTCCAACGAGACCTGTGACTTCGTGGCGTGGAACAAGCCCGTGGCCGAGACGTGCCCGGAGTGCGGCTACGTCGGCGCCGAGATGAAGTTCACCAAGGCGCGCGGCGACTTCCGGAAGTGCTTGAAGTGCGGCAACGAGTGGGACGTGCCGGCGGCTCCGGAGCCTGTGGACGTGGAGCCGGCGTTGGCCGGATAACAGTGGTGAGTGGTGGGTCGTGAGTGATGGGTGAATGGAAACGGCCTCGGGAGGCAAGAGCTTCCCGAGGCCGTTTCCAACTAGCCAGCTATCCAACCAACCAACTCACCGAGTATCGGTTCCCTTCGTCAATGAAGCCACCCGCTGCCGCGCGTCCGTCACCTTCGGCTGCAGCACCGGGTCCGCGTCCTTCCACAGCTCGATGAACGCGCGGTAGTGTTGGAGTGCCTTGTCGCGCACGCCCTTCGCCTCGTAGAGCTCACCGAGGCGCTTGTGAATGCCGGCGAGATATGCCCCGTCCGCCTCGGAGCGATCGAGCCACGGCGTGTCCAGATACCTCTCGAACACGGCGATGGCGGAGTCCGGAACTCCCGCGAGATCGTACGAGCGTCCGAGCATGGCCAGGCCGCAGATGGGGCACCCCTCTCGCTCGGTGAATCGCAGGTACGTCTGCGCTTCGGCGTATTTCCCTTCGGCGAGGGCAATCTCACCGTGCATGCGAGCGGCGAACATCGAGTCCCGGACCGTGGGGGCCTCGATTCGTCGCGCCTGCCACTCCGCCATGACGGCGCGGGCGCGGTCGGGACGGCCAGCGATCGCGTACGCTTGCACTACAGCGGAGTACGGTGCCTCCGTCATCACGACCGACCGGAGTGGCGTGCGCGCCAGCGCGGTGTCGAGCAGGCGCTGCGCGCCCGCCGCGTCACCGCGGAGCCAGGCGAGGTCCCACGCGACCGTCGCGGCGCGATCGAGATCCGGTGCGGCGTAGCCGGCTCGCTGCAGCTCGTCACGGGTCGCATCGACGTACCGCGTGACCTCGCTCAGCCGCCCCCGAACCCTTGCGAGGTCGGCGAGAATGAATGCCACCTGCGCACGGGTCGCGGGGTCGGTGACCCGTCGATCGGCCTCGGCCAGGAGCGGCGCGACGGAATCGAACTTCGCGCGATGCCAGAGGAGGAACGCCTGGATGGCTTCGCACTCGACGTTCCGCGGAAATTTCTTCCGGCAGCCCTCGATCGTGGCAGCGACGGAGTCGAGCTTTCCCGACGCGGTCTGGGCACGAGCCAGGTTGCGGTAGTGCACGGTCGCGACCGGTCCCACGCCGATCGCCCGAACAAGCAGACTTTCTGCTCGCGCGAACTGATGTTCGTACATCAGCGTCGTCGACAGGTTGTTCAATCCAGCCGTGTTGTTGGGCTGGACCTCGAGCAGCTGCTCGTATGCCGCCCGCGACTTCGCCGCGTCCTGGTGCTTTCCCAGCTGGTAATAGCTGCCCAGCAGCAGATAGCGCTCGGCGTCGGTGAGCCGGTCGATGTGGCGGAACGCCCGCTCGTAGTAGTCGCCCGCCTTCTCGCGCATCTCGCGGTTGCCGTACTCGATCCCGAGCTTGCGGTACGCCATCGCGAAGCCGCTGTCGATCGCCACCGCTTCCTCGAGGAGTGCGGCGCCCTTCGTGAAATCTCCCTCGGCGATCACGCGCGCGCCCTGCACGTACTTCTTCAGGGCGTCGAGCGACGACGTCGTCACCTGCTCGAGAGGCGGAGCGCTCTGCACGTGCTTGAGCGACTCACCGATCTTCGCGCGCACTTCCTTGGCCAGCCGGTCCACCGCGGGCAGGATCTCGGACTGGTTCTCCGCCGTCTCGCGGAACGTCGCCAGCACCTCTCCCGTCTGCGCCGACACGAGACGCATCGCGATGACGTAGCGTCCGCCCACGCCGAGCAAGCTTCCGTCCATCACCGCCTTGATCCCCTCGCGCGTCGCGATCTCACGCGCCATCGCGAAGTCGATGCGGGCGTCGGCTGGTTTCTCCATGCGACGCAGCGCGTCGCGCACGGCGTTCGCCTGTACCACGCTCACGCTCTGCGACTGGCCGAGCGCGGTCCGGAACGCATCCGTCACCACCGGCCCGAGCGTCGAGTCGTTCGCCGGACTCTGGAGGTCGGCGACGAGGATCTTGGAGTCGGCGGCAAGGGTCCCCGCCGCGAGCAGCGATCCCGCCGGTCCGATCCCCATCGCGCGCAGCACCATGTAGCCGCCGATGAGCAGCACGAACGCCGCGACTGCCGCGACGCCGCCGATCCAGGCCCGCCGCCACGACACATGCGGGCTCGCCTTGATCGCCAGCTGCTGCATCGTGCCCTGGCCGAGGCTTGGCGTCCCGCCGGGCGTGTACGTCGGCGTTGCGCCCAACACGCGGCGCGTCGTGCGGTGGACGTATGCCGTGAACAGGATCACGGGGAGCCCGAGCGCCATCACGATCAGCGCGCCCGGAAACACCCAGCCAGGCAGTCCTACGGCGACGATCGCGGCCTTCGCCACGACGGCCACCACGACGAACGCGAGCACGTACGCGAGCATCGCCTGCTTGAACATGCCGCGACCGCTCGCGAGGATCATCGGCATCGCCTCGTGGCCCGTGCCGCTCGTCACCGTCTCCAGAACGCGCACGATGTCCGTTGCGCGCTGCGGACGGTCGTCGGCGTCCTTCGCCAGACACTTCATCACGAG
>DATEOG010000309.1:0-8497 GCA_035274345.1 Gemmatimonadaceae bacterium | reverse complement strand
CACGCACTGGAGAGCGGCAAGCTCGCCGGCGCGATCGTCGATGCGTTCTCGAAGGAGCCGCTTGCCTCCGACCATCCGCTGCGCAAGGCACCCAACGTCCTCCTCACGCCGCACCTCGGCGCTTCCACGGCGGAAGCGCAGCGCAACGTCGCCGTCGACGCGTGTGAGGGCGTGCGCGACGCGCTGCTGCACGGCGAGCTGTCGCGCTCGATCAACGTCGCCGGCGCGGGCACGGGAGACTGGAAGGAGTTGCAGCACGCGCTCACCGTGGTACGCCGCGCTGCCGTCGTCGCGCGCACGATCCTCGCCGACCGAGGGGTGAAGATGGCGCAGCGGCTCTCGCTGCGCGTGGGGCCGGAGCTGGCCGGCGCGGCGCCTGCGCTGCTCGCCTCCGCCGCCGCGGGCGTGCTCGAAGGGACGATCGACGTCGAGCGGATCAACCTGATCAACGCGCGGTCGATCGCCGAAGCGCGCGGGATCGAGCTGTCGACGACGGAATCGGATGCGCTGGGACATCCGGCGGCGATGCTCGTGAGCGTGAGCGGCGGCGTGCAGTTGATGGCGGTGGCCGCCGTGGCGCCATACGGCGCGCCGGCTCGGCTCATCCGCATCGGCGGATTCCACATCGACGTCGCACCGCGCGAAGCGCTCATCATCCTCACGAACAACGACGTGCCCGGCGTGATCGGGCGCGTCGGCACGCTGCTCGGCGACCGCGGCGTGAACATCGCCGAGTATCACCAGGCGCGGCTCGCGCAGGGGGGCGAGGCGCTGGCGGCAATCAGTGTGGACGGCACGGTGCCGGCTACCGTGCGGGACGAGCTGCTCGGGCTGCAGGACGTCTGCACGGCGACAGTCGTGCACT
Organism: Gemmatimonadaceae bacterium; assembly: GCA_035274345.1. Taxonomy (GTDB): domain Bacteria; phylum Gemmatimonadota; class Gemmatimonadetes; order Gemmatimonadales; family Gemmatimonadaceae; genus AG11. The sequence continues at coordinate 7,632 of DATEOG010000309.1, read as the reverse complement.
TCCGCGGCGGGTGATGACCGAGCTCGCCGCGTCGGCCATCGAGCGAGACGAGGGAGTCCGACGCTCGTACGCGGCGGATGCGTCCGGGCTGCTCATGGTTCCCGAGGGAGTCGCGCGGCCGACCTCCGCGGCCGAAGTCGCAGCACTGCTCGCCGAGTCGAGCGCGAACGGAACCCCCGTGACCTGCGCCGGCGGCCAGACGAGCACCACCGGCGCGTCGATCAGCGACAGGGGAATCGTGCTGTCGCTGCGCGCGATGGATCGCGTGCTCGACCTCGATCCCGTCGCGGGCACGGTGCGCGCCGAGCCGGGCGTGTTCCTCGGTGAGCTGAAGCGCGCGTGCGCGGCGCAGGGACTTCTGCTCGCCCCCGATCCCACGAGTGAGGAGGAGTGCACGCTCGGCGGCGCCATCGCCTGCAACGCCTCGGGTGCCCGCACGTTTCGCTACGGTGCGACTCGGCCGTACGTGAACGCGCTCACGGTCGCGCTGGCGGACGGCTCGATCGTCGAGCTGCGACGGCCCAGGCTCGAGAAGAACACCGTCGGTTACGCACTCGCGCATGATCCCGTGGATTGGTTCGTCGGTAGCGAGGGAACGCTCGGTGTCGTGCTGGAGGCCGAGCTCACGCTGCTGCCGCTGCCCGAGCAGGTGATCGGGCTCGCCATTCCGTTCGCGACCGAGCAGGACGCGCTGGCGTTCATCGTTGCGGCTCGCGAGAGCCGGCGCGTGCATCCGCGCTGCCTCGAATTCTTCGACCGCCGTGCGCTGGCCATCGCGCGCGAGGCCGAGTCCACCCCTGGTTGGGCGAAGGACGCGGACGCGTTCGTGTACGTCGAGGAGGTCCCGCCGCAGGGCTCTGCCCCCGCGCTGGACGAATGGCTCGAGCTTGCCGAGCAGATGGGTGCGCTCTCCGACGACGTGAACGTCTATGAAGGTGAGGCTTCGCTGCGCGAGGCCAGGCGGGTTCGCCACGCCGTGCCGGCGACGATGAACGAGCGGGGCTCCGCGCGGCGCGTGCACGGCGGGCGGAAGGTGTCCACCGATTGGGCGGTACCTTACGCGCGGCTTGGCGAGATGCTGGCCAAGGCGCGCTCGCTCGCCGACGTCGCCGGAATCGATCAGGCGGTGACGTACGGCCACGCCGGCAACGGGCATCCGCACCAGAACTTCATCGCCCACGACGCCGACGAGCTTCGCCGCATCGAGGTGGTGGTGGAGCAGACGCTGCGCGAGGTGATCGCGATGGGCGGCACCGTCGCCGCCGAGCATGGGATCGGGAAGATCAAGCGGAAGTGGCTGCCGCTGCAGATGTCGCCACTGCAGGTGCGCACGATGCAGGCGGTGAAGCGCGAGCTCGATCCCGCCGGCATCCTCGCGCCCGGCAACGTCCTCTGATCGCGCGCACAACCCCCGTCAGGGGTAGCCGTTTCCGCTGAGCCCCATCGGCTGCATTGCTCGCTTCGGCGCCTTGCGCAGCCAGATCACGATCACGCCGCACTCTGACCGTCCGGCGAAGCGGGCGGGCACGAACGTCTCGTCGGCGTAGGCTTCGATGCCGGCGATCTGGCTCGGCGCCACGGAGTTGAGCGTCGCCCCTTCGAGCCCGTCCACGACCACCGTGGCACTGCGGCACTGCGGATGTCGCGCCAGCGCGGAGTTCGAGAGGATGCGCGCCTGGGATCCGTGACCGAACACGGTGAAGCCGAGGACGTTGATGAAGAGATCCGCGGTCTCCGACGCGTGCATCTTCTCGATGTCCTCGCTCGTGACGAACTGCCCGAAGGCGTGAGTGCGGCGGTTCCGTTCGAACTCGGTGTTCTCCACGCGGCTCGACACGACGCGGACCGAATCCAGAACGACGTTGCGACGCAGGAGCACGTCGTGCGTCGCGCTTCGGTCCGCGCGGAGCTCGACGACGGTCTCGGCGAGGGGGTAGCCCAGCTTGCGCACCATCAGCAGCTGCGTACCTGCCGGCAGCGCGGTGAGCGTGAACCGTCCCGCACTGTCGGTGACGGTGGCGGACCGCGCGTCGCGCACTCGGACCTCGGCATCGGCCACCGCTTCACCCGAGAGCGAGCGCACCGCTCCGGTCAGCGACGCAGTGCCGACCAGCTTCAGCTCCTCGCGTGTGGTGTCGCGTCCGTCGACGGAGAGCACGCGCGCGACCGAATCGAGCGCCGCCTGGGTGGGCGAGGTCGTCGGGCTGAGCGACAGGTCGCGCACGACGGCGCCTTCTTCGTCGGTGATGGCGACGCGGACGACCGTGCCGGCCCGTCCCGCGTACTGAAGCTGCAGCGACAGCGTCTCGCCGCTCGGAACGCCGCACATCCGGTAGCCGCCGTCCGGCCCCGCCTTCACCGACGCGTGGCGCTGCTGGGTCACGATCTGCAGCGTCTTCTTGTCGATGAAGTTGTGCACCCAGGCGGCGACGACTTCGGCACCGGGGAGCGGCTTGTCGGTATCCGCGTTCAGTGCCCGCCCGGCGACGACGACCTTCCCCTCGCTCAGGCGCAGGCCCTGGCAGACAGCGTCGCGCAGCTTGACGCCCGACGGCAGGGTGAAGTCGAGGCGCGATGCCTTGCCCGCGGCGATCTCGATGCGCTCGGGCGGCAGCGACAGCTCCAGCGAATCGAGCGTCGGGCTGCTGACCTGTACGAGGTAGCGGCCCGGCGCCAGCGAGTCGAGACGAAACTGCCCCTGCTCGTCCGGCCGGGCATTGATCGTCGGACTCGACTCCGACTCGACGCGCATCAGCGAGATGGACGCCGATCGCACCGACCGCGTGCCCACCTGCTCGCGGAGGGTCCCCTGCAGTGATCCGACCGCCTGCCCCCGCGCGTCGAGTGGCGTAACGACGAGGGAGAGTCCGAGCGCGGCGGCGATGGTGGGGCGCATGGAGAACAACATGCGAGCGGCCGGGAGCGTGGGCAAGATTCGCTGCCGCGCGGTGGGCTCCGGACGCTACGAGCGCCGACAAAGAACGGGAGCACGGATGACGCGGATCTGACGTCGAGAAGTGCCCGATCTACTCCTCTCCGGACCGGGATGCGTACTCTGGCGCATCTCTCCTCTCCATCCACGACTCAAAGTTTCTGATGGTTCGACGGAGAGATCGCTGCACCCGCACGGAGCAGATCCGGCCGTTTCCGGCTCGTCCGAGTCATCCGTGCTCCCGCTCTTCGCTACGGGGGAGTGGCGTCCTCCGCGACGCCGATCGGGGAGTTGATTCGCTCGCCGCGTCTGATGAGCTTGCGACGGATGACCATGCCTGCCCCGACATCCGGCTATTCCAGCGTCGTGCTCGACGTCGATTCCACGTTGTGCGGGATCGAGGGGATCGACTGGCTCGCCGCGCGCCGTGGACCCGAGGCGGGGGTGCGGATCGCCGAGCTCACCGACCGCGCGATGAACGGCGAGCTGGCGCTCGACGACGTGTACGGCGAGCGGCTCGGCGTGGTGCGTCCAACGCGCGGTGATCTCGAGGCGCTGGCCTCGGCATACGAGGGCGCGCTCGCGCCCGGCGCCGCGGCCGCAATCGCGCGAATGCGCGCCGCAGGACGGCGCATCGTGCTGGTGAGCGGCGGAATTCGCAACGCGATCCTCCCCGTCGCACGCCGGCTCGGCATCGACGACACCGACGTGCACGCCGTGAACGTGCTCGTAGACGGCGACGGTGAGTACGAGACGTACGACGCGCACTCGCCGATGACGACGGCGGAAGGCAAGCGATCGGTCGTGGCCTCGCTGGGGCTCCCGAGACGGCTCGTCGCCGTGGGCGACGGCGCGACGGATCTTGCCATCCGTCCCGTCGCCGACGCGTTCATCGCGTTCACCGGCTACGTGCGCCGCGAGCCCGTCGTCGCCGGCGCGGACGCCGTGGTGGAATCCTTCGACCAGCTCGTGGAGCTCGTTCTCGCATGACCGCCTCGCTGCTCACGCAGGGCACGTTCTTCTTCCCCGGACCCACCGAGGTGCGCGCCGAGGTGCTCGCCGCCATGACGCGCCCCCTCATCGCCCACCGAGGCAAGGCGTTCGAGGCGCTGTTCGCCGGCATCCAGACCTCGCTGAAGCCGATCTTCCGCACCACGCGCCCGGTGTACGTGAGCAGCTCGTCCGCGACGGGCCTCATGGAGGCTGCGGTACGCTGCGCACCGGAAGGCAGAGTGCTGGCGATCGTCAACGGCGCGTTCTCGGCGCGCTTCTCGGCGATCGTGAAAGCGTGCGGCAGGGAGAGCGACGTACTCGAGGTGCAGTACGGCGAGATCGCCACGCTGGACATGGTGGCCGATGCCCTGAAGAAAGCGCGCTACGCCGCGGTGACGGTCGTGCACTCGGAGACGTCGACCGGCGCGCTGCAGGACGTGCGAGGCATCACCCGGCTGGCGCACGACGCCGGTGCCGTGTGTCTCGTTGACTCGGTGACGGGGATCGGCGGAGTTCCGCTCTCGTTCGACGAGTGGGAGCTCGACTTCGCGCTCACCGGATCGCAGAAGGCGCTGGCACTCCCGCCGGGCCTCGCCTTCGCCGCGGCGACACCGGCGTTCATCGAGGCCGCGCGCAACACGGCACGGCGCGGGCTGTACTTCGATCTCGTCGAGTTCGACGCGTACGGGGCCAAGAACCAGACGCCGAACACACCGGCGATCAACCTGTTCTACGCCGCCGAGGTGCAGCTCGCCGCGATCGTGGCCGAAGGGATCGAGGAGCGCTGGATGCGCCACCGGCGGATGGCCGAGATGACCTGGTCATGGGTGGACGGCCTGCGCGAGAAGCATGGCGACGCATTCGGCATCCTCGCCGGCGAAGGCCGTCGCACGGCGACCGTCACGAGCATCACGATCCCGTCGACCTTCACCGCATCGACGCTGGTGAAGGCCGTCGCCGAGCGCGGCTTCACCATCGGCAACGGCTACGGCAAGAACCGCGAGACGACGTTCCGGATCGGGCACATGGGGGATCATTCTCCGGAGCGGCTCGAGGTCTGCCTGAGGGAGTGCGAGGAGGCGATCGGGGAGCTCGTGTGAGTTCAACCACCGGTACTGAGTACGACGGACGTACTACGTACCCAGTACCGGATACAAGCTCCCGGAAGATGGCGCGCCAGTTGTGGTGAAGGACACTCCGGGGTCGAGACCTCGAGGGCATTCCGGGAGCCGCTTACTGGTACCGGGTACTGGGTACTCGAGTACTCGGTTCAGGTCGTTGCTGCTGTGGAAAATCACCTCCCCAGCCAGTGACTGACTTTCACCAGCACCACATTCGTCGCCGGCGCCGCGAACAGCTCTCCCGCCTGTGACCTCATGCCTGTGCTGGTGTCGCCATCGTGCGTCCGGCCCTGGCTCCACACTACGAACATCGCCGAACCCGGGCGGTACTCCCAGCGCAACACCGCATTCGCATTGAGCTCGGCCACCGAATAGTCGGGGCGGTCGAAGCGCAGCGTTCCCGATGTGGTGCGCGCCTCGAGCTGGTCGCCGCTCGTTGGACTGAGCGCGCCAGGGGAGAAGCGACGGACGCGGTCGCCGAGTGCCGTGGCACGTGCGTCGACGACGGTTCCGAGCGCGCGATACTCACCGGTGCTCAGGAATGGCTGCGCATAGAGCTGGAGCGTGAGTCGCGAGGAGAGTGCGTAGCTGCCACGCAGCATCAGCGCCGCCGTCGACTGGCGCAAATCGCCCACCACGTGGTGTGTGCTGTCGCCGAGCGTCGGGGAGGCGACGAACTGCTGCGGATTGCGCCACCACGAGAGCGACGGCGCGACGGAAAGCTGTGTGCCCCCACCGATCCGCGCTGAGATCGTCGACGTCAGCGACATCCTGCCGCCAGCACCGCCATCGTCGCGGTAGCCACTCGCGCCGAAGCTGCCGACCACCGGGCGCCGCGAATCGGTCGTAACGTTCGCGAAAGCGAACACGTTGCCGGGAGTGTGCAGCGCCGGGCCGCCCCGCAGCGCGGTGACACTCGACGTGGATGCGTTGCGCACCACCGCACCGGCAAGCGCCCAGTCGCTGTGCAGGATGGCGCTCGCGAACAGGCGCGCGCCGAGCTGATCGCGATCGCCGCCGAAGCTGGTGCCGCCCCACGCGGCGATCCACGTGTCCCAGCTCTTCACGAATCGCGTCCGCTCGAATCCATCCCAGCCTGCCCACAGCGCAGCGCCAACGACGTCGGCTCGTGGCTGCAACCCGAGATCGTTCGCCTCGAATCCAGGGCTGACGGCCTTGACCAGCGCCCCGCCCCGCGTGTGCCCGCCGCCTTCCTTGGTGATGCGAAGAGACGCGGACGTGCCGGCGAGCGCGGTTCGCGCCGAATCCAGCTCGACGTATGACGCATCCGGCCGCTGGAACAGGTGCGTGGTGCTGCGCTGCGTTTCGAGCATCGACTCGGGCGACCCACGCACGACGCTTCGCAGCACGTTCGCGAACGCGATGTAGTTGCGGCCGCCGAATCGCGTGCTGGCGTCCAGACCGCCGACGAGCGCGCTCGAACGCAGCGATGGCACGGTCTCGTCACGATCGACGAACGTGAGGCTCGAGCCGAGCGTCGTCTTGCCACCCGGCGACTCACGCACGACGCGGGCGACGCCATAGCGCGTGCGCGGCTCGATCACCGCGGAGGACTGCTCACCCGCGCCGTTCACGAACCGCGCTCGCACGTCGTCGGTGAGCGCGCCGAGCGCCGCCAGCTTCCAGCCGCTGCTCGTACGCCCGGTCAGCTTCAGTGCGGTCTGCACGGAAGCGGCCGCCGGGTTGGTGACCCATCGCGCTCCGTCCGGCGCCTCTCCCTGCGGTGCACGGCCGAGCCGGCGCGAGTAAAACAGCTCTTCACGGCCCATCCACCACAGGCTCCCCATGTCCACGGCGAACAGGTCGCTCCCCTCGAGAAAGAAGGGGCGCCGCTCGGCGAAGAACGACTCGACGCCCGTGAGGTTCACTTCGGAGGGATCGGCCTCGACCTGGCCGAAGTCCGGGTTGATCGTGCCGGTGAGCGTGAGGTCCTGCGTGAGGCCCAGCCGCAGGTCGAGGCCGGCCGTGCGCTGCATCGTCGTGGTGCGCGCGAACGGATCTCCAGCTTCCAGCGGTGCGCGCGTCATCTTCGTCGACACGTAGGGCAGCAGCTCGGCGCGGCGCACCGGATGCGCGATCGCCACGTCGCGCAGCGTGCCGAACTGCGACACGTAGCCTGACACCGTCGGCGCGATCGGCGACCAGTACGAGCGCTCATTGCGACGCGCGACGAAGCGGCCCGCCTGCAGCCCCCACTCCGATGCACCCTCGCCGACGCCGAACCGGAGCTGCGAGAGCGGGATGCGCAGCTCGGCGGTCCATCCAGCCGAGTCGCGTCGCGTCTCCGACGCCCACACCGCATCCCAGCCGATGTCTTCCGTGAAGAGGTCGTCGCCGGAGACGAGCGCGTCGCGCTGCACACCCGCCGGATTGATCATGAACCGGAACGCGGTTCGCCGGTCGAGATAGCCGTCGATCGAGAGCTCGGCCCAGTCGGAGTACGGGTCGGCGTCGCGACGCGCCAGCGGCGCGACGATGGAATCGGGCGCGCTGTCGAACATGCGCATGGCGACGTACAGCGCGGCGTCGTCGAACAGGATGCGCACCTCAGTGCGCTGCGTCGCC
>DATEOG010000308.1:0-13356 GCA_035274345.1 Gemmatimonadaceae bacterium | reverse complement strand
TCGCAGCGCCGATCCTGGCGTCGTTGCGCACCGAGAGGATGCGCTCGCCCGGCGCGACGCAGTCGGGCTTCATCCGCCCGTCCGCCGTGGGGCCGCGGGACGAGAAGAAGGACGTGCCGTAGGTGTGCGGACGCTCCTTGTGCACCGAGCCGACGACGATCGCCTCGTCGAGGTTCGCGGGATCGCCGAGCGACATCCCCATGTTCGCCTGAAGAGAGTCGCCCTCGGACGTGCTGAGCGACGCCCAGCCCTCGTTTCCCGCCGCGATCACGACGACCACGCCCTGCCGCCAGAGTCGCCGCAGCTCCACGCAGAGTGGGGTGTGCCCGCAGTTGAACGACTCGACGTCGAACTCGCCGCCGAGGCTGAGGTTCACGCCGTGGATGACGATCTGCCCCGCGCGCTCGTTCGTCTCGAAGATGTGGTCGAGCGCCTTGATGATCCACGAGTCCTCGCCGGAGCCGTTGTTGTCGAGGACCTTGTAGATCACGAGCTTGGCGGAGGGCGCCATGCCGCACATCTCGCGCTCCTTCCCGGCCTTGTCCTTCGCCTTGTGGCTGCCCGCGATGATGCCAGCCACGTGTGCGCCGTGGCCGAACATGTCCGAGGCCGCGGCATCGTTCCACGCCAGCGGCTGAAGATCTTTTGCCGGCAGCTGTCGCTGCCTCCGATTCGTGCAGTCGTACACGCTCTTGAGCGTGCCCTTCTCCCCGCCGAAGTGCGGGTGCGTCCAGTGGATCCCCGAGTCGAGCACGGCCCAGGTGACGTCCGTTCCCGACGCGAAATAGCCGCGGTGCGCGGGGAACGCCTGGGTCGTGTGCACCGACTGGTCGATGTACGCCCACTTCGCGCTGTTCTTCCAGATGCGCGCGATGGGAAACTTCTGCTGCTCGTGCGCCTCCGCCGCCAGCAGCTCAGCTTCGCCGCGCGTGAGGCTGAGGGCGACGTACCGCTGCAGCTCCTCCGGCTGGAGCAGCTCTCGCTGCGCCGACTGCGCGTCGCCCGCGCCGAGCGTCTCGTAGATCCGCGCGAGCGACCGGTCGCGATCCTGCTCGGTCGTGGCGAAGTCCTGCAGCTGGACGAGGATGCGGTGGCGATCGCTGGAGGCGCCGTCGGCCAGCGCGCGCACGACGTCCTTCGCCATCTTGAACGCGGCGACCGGCTGGAACAGCGCGGTGTTCACCGACTGACGCACCGGCTGGCGCACTGCCTCGAGCGAGAGGTAGCCGGTGCCCGAGTGCGGATGCCGCGGCGAGTCGGGGTTGAACTTGACGTGGTTGCGGATCTTCACCCCTTTCGCGTTGGCGCTGAACTCCGCGGTGAGATCCTTGTCGAGCGCCACGGGATCGAGCGGGTCGCAGACGTTGACCCATTGGCGCACGTTCGGCGGCACGGCGAGCTTCCGCTGGCCGGTGAGCTCCTTGATGTAGTCCTGCACCTCGGTGATCCCGAGCGGCGACCCGATCGTCACGAGCAGCGCGATGTCCTTCTGCGCGAACTCCTTCTCCATGAGCACGCAGTAGGCGATCATGCTCCCCTGGCTGTGCGCGACGACGACGAACGGTCCGTTGCCGGCGCGGAGCCGTTCCCTCAGCGAATCGAACATCCGCGCGCCCTTCGGCTTGTCGACGAACAGATCGTTGACGTCGCGCAGGAACATCTTCGTCACGTTCCGCGTGAGCCACTGCCGCATCGGCTTGGGCAGGAAGTTGAAGATCTTGGCCTGCAGCGCGGCCGCGCCGTAGCGCTGGGCCTGGATGCGCCGTACCTGCTCGCCCTGCTCGCCCTGGAGCTCCTCGGCGCACCGCGCATACTCGGCCTCGTTCACCAGCGGCGTGTCGGTGAGCATCTTGCCGGCGATGGAGCGCAGCCGAGCGGCGTCGCGCCGGCCGGCGGCGGGCGCATCGGGGCCCACGAGCTCACTGATGTCCGCCCGCTCGATCGTCGCCATCTCGGCCGCCGGATCCCAGGCCGCGCGCACGGTGCGCGCCGAGAACTCGCCGGTGGGGGCGTTCTCGGATCCGTCGGCGAAGTCGCCGCCGAGGGTCACGTCGTTGATCGGCACGGGATACCGCTCGCGATCGACCCAGTACGCCATGCGGCTGCGCTCACCGAGATCGAACTCGAACAGAGCCTGATCCCACTGCGCCTTGAGCACCGAGGCGGGCGGCTTGTTCCCGATGCCGTGAACGTAGACGATCGTCGTCGCGCCGGCCGACGGGGCGCCCTCGATCTTCGCCTCGATCGGTGCGTCGGCACCGGCGGCGCGCTTTCGCTTCGCGGTCCTCGCCGTCTTCGCACGCTTTGCGGTGTCGGCCGGAACGGCTGCCGCCTTCGCTCGCGTCGTCTTGCGGGGACGTTTGGCGGTGGTGCGCTTGCGACTTGCCATCCTCGAGCTCCGTGCTTTGTCGATCTTCGCCGGCGCGCCGCGTCGTCGCGGTCAACGCGTCGTCATTCCGATCCTGGAGAGGTGCGGATTCCTCGACTCGCTGCGCTCGCTCGGAATGACACGAGAGTCATTGTGCTCGCTCGGAATGACGCGAGAGTCATTGCGCTCGCTCGGAATGACACGAGAGTCATTGTGCTCGCTCGGAATGACGCGAGAGTCATTCCGAGCGCAGTCGAGGAATCTGCAGTTCGCTCGGGACGACACCGTCCGCTACCTCGGCAGCGTCTTCAGGAGCCGCTCCATCCGCGCTCGCACCTCGGCGACCTTCGGCTGCATGTCGGGATCGGCCTTCTCCCACAGGCGCACGAACATCGTGTAGTGCGACACGGCGCGCGCGTTGTCACCCTTCGCCTCGTACAGCTCGCCGAGACGTTTGTGCGTCGGTGCGAGCAGCCATCGGTCGAGGGCGATGCGGCCAGGCGTCTGGACAGCGAGGTATTGCTCCAGATACACGATCGCCGAGTCGGACATGTTCGCACGGTCGAATGCCATACCGATGAACGCGGGCGTACAGACCACGCAGCCTTCGGGCAGCCCGTCGCCGGCAGTCTCGGCGCGGCGATACGCCGCCGCGGCGTCGAGGGCGCGACCTTCGACCATCGCGATGTCGCCCTGCACCTCCACACGGCGCGACTGCGTGTTGCGCCGCACGACGGAATCGCGCACGAGGGATTCGGCCACCCGCGCCATCTCACGGGTCCGGTCCGCCGCGCCGAGGACGGCGTAGGTGCCGGCGAGCTGCAGATACAGCGCCGGTGGCGCCGACCCTCGCGCCTGGTTCGCGCGCGCCAGCGAATCGAGTCTCGCGATCGCCTGAGACGTCTTGCCGCGGAACCAGCCATCGGTCATCGCTTGCGTGATGGTTCGACCGATCGAGCTGAAGTCGTCACCGATCGCAATGCCGCCGAGCGCGCGGCCATGTTCGGCCAGCACCGTGGTCAGGCTGTCCGACTCACGGAATCGACCGCGGACGGCGACGAGATCCTTGAGGAAGTTCATCGAGCCGAGCGCGAGCGTGGGATTCGTGCCGCGTGTCACCTCACGCGCGAACTTCTCCACGGAATCGTAGTGGCCGCGCAGGTAGAGGAGGTCCGCGTCGCGGCGCACCGTCGAATAAGGGACCTTTCGCGCGCGCATGTCGCGCAGCAGGGAATCGGTGGCGTCCAGCTTGCCCGCGACCACGAGCGTGCCGGCCAGATTGCTCATGATGACGCCGTTCTCCGGCTCGACGCGCAACGCGCGCCGGTAGAGGCGCTCCGCGCGAGCATAGTCGCGCGCACCGGTGTAGAGCAGCGCGAGCGAATTCAGTGCGTCGGTGTTGAACGAGTCGAGCGCAACGGCACGCTCGAGTGCCGCGATGGCCTTCGGCCGGTCCTTCCTGACCAGATAGGCTCCCTCGATGTTGTATCGCTCGGCCTCCGGCAACCGGTCGCGCAGCTGATACGCCTTCTCGAACAGCGAGTCGCGGCGGGGCGTGCGGATGCCGGCGTTGCCCATGCTGTATGCGAGCTGCACGTACGCCGCGGCGAAGCCGCTGTCCTTGCGGATCGCTTCCTCGAACAGCGGGATGGCCCGCGTGGGCTCGCCCTGCACGTCGTTCATGCGCAGCCCCGCGGCGAAGGCGCGCAGCGCGTCGAGCGACGAGGTCGTCACCTGCGACAGCGCCGGCGCGTCCTTCACGCTCTTGAGCGACTCGCCGATCCGGCCGCGCAACTGGCGCGTGAGCCGGTCCACCGTGGGGATGATGTCCTCTGCGTTCTTCGCCGTCTCGCGATGGACCGCCAGCTCGTCGCCGGACTCCGCGCTGACGAGCCGCGTCGTGATGATGTAGCTGCCCCCTACCGGGGTCACCGTCCCGCCGACCACCGCTTTGATCCCCTCGCGCTGGGCGAGCTCGCGTGCCAGCGCCATGTCGACGCGGTCGGTGGGCTTGCGCTGCATGCGCTGCAACGCGCCGACGAGCGTGCTCGTCGTCACGACGCTGACCGCGCGCGACTGCGACAGGTTCGTGCGCACCGCCTCGCTCACCACGTCCCCGAGCGCGGTGTCGCCGGCCGGCGCGTCGAACGCCGCGACGAGCACGCGGTCCTGTGCGGCGAGCTTTCCCGCCGCGAGCAGGGAGCCGAACGGCCCGATGCCGAGCACCCGCAACACCAGATAGCCGGCGACGAGGAGGGCGAAGAAGGTGAGCGCCGCCACACCGCCGCGCGCTGCACGCGTCCACGACACGTGCGGGCTCGCCTTCACCGCGAGCTGCGCCAGCGTGCCGCTCGCGCTCGGCCGCACCACGGTGCCGCGCGGCGTGAGCGTCGGCGTCGCCTGCGCGACCTTCCGCGCCACGTACTGCGTGTAGCCGGTGAACAGCACGACGGGGAAGCCGAGCGCCATCACGATCAGGCCGCCGGTAAACACCCACTCGGGAAGTCCCTGCGTGTCGACGAGCAGCCGCGCGACGATGGCGACGACGAGGAACGTCGCGGCGTAGATCCCCATCGCGGGCAGGAAGTAGCTGCGGCCGTAGCTGAACGCCCCGATCGCCGGCGCGGTGGACAGCGAGCCGGCCGCCTCGAGCTGGCGCAGCACTTCGTCGGCGGTCGCCGGACGTTCGGCCGGGTTCTTCGCCAGACAGTGCATCACGAGCGCGGCGAGCGGCGCGGGACAATCGGGGCGCAGCTCGCGCACGTCGCGCGGCGTCTCGTTCATGTGCGCCACGAGGAGCTTGTGCGGCGGCAGGCCGGCGAAGGGCGGCTGGCCGGCGAGCAGCTCGTACGCCATGCATCCGAAGGCGTAGACGTCGGCGCGATGATCGGTGTCGGGATCGCCCGCCGCCTGCTCGGGCGCCATGTAGGCCGGCGTTCCCACCGCTGTCCCGAGCTGGGTGAGTGTCGCCCCCTCCGGCTTCTCCTGCGCCGCGACGATCGCCTTCGCGATGCCGAAGTCGGCGACGACAGCCGTGTGCCCGGAGAGCAGGATGTTGTCGGGCTTGATGTCGCGATGGACCACGCCGCGCGCGTGGGCGTACGAGAGCGCCTTCGCCACGTCGCGCAGGATGTCCACCGCCTGCGCGATCGGCACCGGACCCTCGGCCAGCCGCGCGCGCAGGCTCTCCCCCTCGACGAACGGCATCGTATAGAAGGGCAGCCCGTCGAGGTCCCCCGCCGAGATCACGGGAAGGATGTTCGCCTGCTGGAGCGACGCGGCGAGCCTGATCTCGCGCTCGAACCGCTCGGCCGACATCGCCGCCGCGAGCTCCGGGGCCAACACCTTCACCACGACCTTACGCCCGAGCCGGTGCTCGTCTGCGACGAACACACGCGACATCCCGCCACCGCCGAGCTCGCGCTCGATGGTGTGCGTGCCGCTCAGGGACTCCTGGACGCGCTGGCGGAGATCCATGAGGGAAGATGCCCGTCGAGGCGAGGGGGAGCTAGGGCGCGATCCGCAGTCCGCAGTCCGTGACGACGACGACCTCGGGACGAGTTGGCATCCCGAGGTCGCTGCGGATTGCGGACTGCGGACTGCGTTAATGGACTGCGCTATTGATACTGCACGTAACTCAGCCTCGGCCTCAACTGCAGCAGCTCGCTCGGCGTGAGCAGCGCGTCGCCCTTCTTCGTGTCGTTGTGGTAGAACAGCTTGAACCCCGTGAACTGCACCGGATGGTCCACGATGTAGTCGCGGTACGAGTCGAACTTCAGCCACGGCGGACCCCAGCCGTCCATGTGGATCACGACCTGCACGCGCGGCGTGGGGCGGATGTTCTCCGCGTCGGGGACCATCCTTTTCGTGAAGCGGTGCACGACGAGGATCTTCGGCGGCAGGTTCTTGTCCGCCACGAGCTTGTCGAGCGTGCGGATGACGTAGTTGATGTCGGCCGCCATCATCGTCCCGATTTTCGCGCTCGGCCGCACCCCTTCCTTGTCGTAGTGCATGAAGAACTCGGGATCGACGCCGAGGTGCACGTCGGGACGCTCGAGATACTTGAGCAGCGGCGGCACCTCCTGCTGGAGCGTGCTGTGCGAGGCCTGGATGTCGAGGAAGAGAATCCCCTTCTTGTCCTTCGCCCACTTGTACGTGCGCTCGATCATCTCGGGCGTCTCGCGCCGGCGCCACATCCCATCCGATCCCGGCGCACCCTGCGCCACGACCGACACGAGATGGATGGCCGGGATGACCGGCGTCTTCGGATCGGCCGCCTTCCACGCGGCCACGGTGCGGTCGAGCATCCCGAGCATCTGCTGCTCCGGGTACTCGCCGATGACGCCCATCTTCTTCGAGTGCGGGTTGCCGTAGTAGGCGATGATGCGGTTCTTCGGCAGCAGCGCGCCGGCGAGCGGCGCGGGGCCCTTCGGCCAGGTCGCCTCCTTTCGCGCGCCCGCGCGGATCGCGGCGGCGAAGCTCGTCGCGTCCTTTGTCGGGCGTCCCGGGGCGAGCCTGGGCCTCACGCTGTCGCCGGCGACCGGCGTGGCGACGGCGGCGTCGGTCGGAGTGGCGGCGGACGGCGTGTTCGCCGTCGCCGGTGGAACGCCGATCGCTGCGGCGGAGTCGACGGCTGATGCGGCGCCGGTGTCGACCGGTTTAGGCGCGGATGCGACCTCACCACCGCTCACGCCGGAGCGTGGAGCGTCGGCGGCGCAGGCCGCGAGGAAGGCGAACGAGAGAACACCGGCGAGAGAAGAGCGGACTGGTGACATGTAGGTGATGCTGGCCTGGGTGCGCGCGGCACCGGCTGAAGGTGATCGATGGGTGATGAAAACCATGAATGCACGGTGTGCGCCGTCTTACGCGCAGAGGTGCACTCTGGTAACGAACGCGTGGCGGGCACAGCGGGACTACCCGCTATTGCTGGTTGTACGCCCCCTGCCCCGCTCTGATCCAATCGAGGATGTTCGGGTCCCGGATCTCGCTGTCGCGCGCGAGCAGCAGGACCTTCGACATCACCTCGGCCGAGCGCGGGTCGTCGTCGGCGAACGGGAGGAACAGACGGCCCCGGTGCTGCGAGTGCACCGCAACGATCGGAAGGTAGGTGCCCGGCAGCAGCATGACCCCCGCGCTGCCCAGGTGCACCGAGTACTGGCCGAGCGTGCCCTGGATGATCGCGTGGCTCCCCTTCACCTCGACGTTGCCGAGGCCGAGCAGCTCGCACGTCTCGCGGAGCAGGGTCGCTCGCATCTCGACCGTCGAGGCCGTCGCCTCGGGAGCCACGCCACCGCGATGCGCCACGCTGACGACGAGGTCGAGGTCGCGCATCGCCTCGCTGAACAGCGCCGCCGGGATCGAGTCGAGGGGCAGCTCCTTCCACTCGCCCCGCCGCGTGAACACGACCTCGTCGAGCGTCAGTCCCTCAAGGTCTGCCGGAGTATAGAACGCTTCGTCGAAGCCGAGGCGCACCGTGATCCCCGCCTCGTGGAAGGTGCGGCTCACCCCCTCCTCGGGGCGCGCCACCCAGCCACGGCCGCCGAGCAGGGCGAGCGCCTGCTTCGGGCCCACCTGATGACCGGCGTAGCGACGGGTGCGCTCGGTGCCGCGCTCGGACTCCGTGATGGGGTACAGCTCGCGGAAGAGCTGCTTGAACGGCTGCACGCGCTCGGCGAGGAAGCACTCGCGCTGCCAGGCCGACCAGTCTCCGCGCTCGAACAGATCGACCGGGTGCGCCAGACGAAGTTCCTCTAGATCGCCCACGGCGTGCATGGCGCCGGCGTGATCGCGGAGCGCACGTCCCGACTCGGCGAGGTAGCCAGCGATGCCGTCACCGACGAACACGAGCGACGCGAGCGACGGTGCGAGGATCGGATGGGCGAGAAGCTCACCGAGCTCCGCCCCGCTGAAGCGGTCGCCACGGCACATCGCCTCCTCCAGCGCATCGCGGACGCGAGACCGCTGGCGCTTGAGGGCCGCGTAGCGCTCGCGCAGCTCCTCCACCTCCGAGTCTTTCTTGAGAGCGGCGGGCAGCGCCTTGAGCGGCTTGCCCTTCTTCGTCACGGCCATCGCGGGCTTTCCCTCCGCGTCGATCGACAGCTCGATCGCCACGTCGCCGCGCGCGAGGAGCAGCGGACCCTTCGCCAGCTCGCCCACCGCCTCGCGTTCCATCGCCCACTGCAGACGCTGCGGGTCGCGATAGCCGGCGGTGCGCGCCAGGTTCGCCAGCGCGATCGCGATCGCGCGACCTTCGCTCTGCTGGCGCTGCGATCCGAACTTCCGCGATTCGCGACGGAACTTCTCCAGGCGCTCGTAGCGCTCGAGCAGATCGCGAGTGCGCGCGTCACCCTCGGCGAGTGGCAGCAGGCCGAGGGCGCGCACCGAGTCCTGATGCCGACTCGCCTCGATGCGCGCGAGCAGCTCCTCGCGAGTCACGAGCCCAGCCATCGCTCGCGCGAAGAGCTGCGCGCGCGTGTGGCCGCCGCTGCTCGCGGCGTACTTCGCCGCGGTGTCGAGCGCCTTCCAGCGCTCGGGCCCGAGCTGCACGTACACCTCGGCGAACCAGCGCACGTCGACCGCGCCCTCGGTCAGGTCGACCGCCGAGAGCGCCGTTCGCTCGCTGACCTCCGCGGCCCAGATCTCCTTCATCTCGCGGAGCTGCCACGACCGGTCGTCCTTGGTGTGCGCCTGGATCCACCAGACACCGCCCTCGAGCCCGGGCCATCCGAGCACGTGGTTCACGTGTGCGGCCCACTGGGGCGCGTAGACCGCGAGCTCGACGAGTCGCGCGTCGGTGAGCTTCGCCTCTCGCGCCCATCGGGCGAACGCGTCGTGCGTGTCCTCCTCGCGCGGCACACTGCGGACGACGAGATGGCTCAGCGTCTCCTGACGCGAGCGCTCGGCGCTGCTCCAGCCGAACTGGCGGGCGAAGTGTGCCTTTCCCAGCGAGGGCAGCGCGCGTGCGAGCGTCTCGAGGCCGCCCGTCATGCGCAGCTCCATCACCAACCCCGACGCGGCGGTGACGCGGTCGCCGCGCTGCGTCTCGACCTCCACGATCCGGCGACGCGCACGCTCGACGAGTGCGAGCAGGTCGGGCGCCTCGGCGAGGCCGCGATGAACCTTCCGCGCCGACGACTCGCGGAGCATCGTCGTCCGCGACTGCAGGCTCCACGGACCGACGAGCTGGAAGAGGAAGTCCGGCTCTCCGACGAGGCCGGCGCGATGGACCGGCAGATAGTCGTCGAGCGTCATGCGCAGCAGGCCGGCACCGTGCGATCGCTCCTCGAACGCGCGCAACAGACCGAACAGCCGCTCGGCGTGCGCCGCCTGGAGCGATGCGGGAAAGATCTCGCGCCACCACCGGAAACGCAGCAGCCATTGCTCGGCGCGCGCCGTCTTCGCCTGATAGGGGAGCTGGTCCCTGCCCGCGTAGTAGTACCCGCTGCGGTTGCGCTCGTGCTTCTCGATGTCCGCATAGTCGCCCGCCGTCAGCCCGGCGATGCAGCTCTCCAATCCGTCGAGTAGGAAGTCGGGCACTCCAGCCGGCGGCTCCCAGACGACGCACCACTCGAGCAGCGTCTCGAAGAAGCGCAGGCCGGCGCTGTACTGGGCGATGCCCTCGAGCCGACGCACGGCCGCGCTTCGCTTCGCATGCGCGCCGTATTCCGCGAGCAATGCGCGCACGAGCTCGAGCCCGTCGCGATCGCGCGTGGCGTCGCCGCGCTCACGCACCCAGCGGCGCCACACGTCGGCGAGGGGAAGCTTGGGCTCTGTCGCAACGGCGTCGTCATGCGTCTTCGGCCCGAAGTTCCATCCCGCCGACTCGACGAGCAGCTTCGTCTCGCCGCTCGCGGTGCGAACCTCGGTGGTGTGGTGCGCCAGCACGAGCTCCGCGAGCGCATCCTCGCTCGCCCGTGCACCGGCCGTGTCCACATCCACGCGACGATTCGCCGGCGCCGGCCACTTTCGCAGCGCACGCGGATCGACCAGGCCAAGCGCGTCGTCGCGCGTCGCCGTGTCGGACGCATCGCTCTCGATCGCCGTGAGATGCGCGCGCTCCTCGTCGACGAGCGTGTCGCGGTCGGCGGCATAGCGTGCTGCCCGGTCGCGCACGGCGGCGGTGGCGCGGCCGGATTCCACGGCGTCGCGCAGCAACTCGAGCCCCGCGAGGCGTCTCGGCTCGCTCGCGTCGGCGAGCAGCCTGTCCACCGCGTCGACGAGCGCATCGTCGTCGAGGGTGCGCAGGCGCGCGAGCGCGTTGGTGCGCAGATCAGCCGGCTTTCGCGCGAGCAGGTCGATGAGCCGCGTCACCTCGTCGTCGCGAAGCGGGAAGGTCCGCGCGACGTCGAACGCGGCGCGGCGCGTCTCCTCGGAGGCGTCGCCGAGCAGATCCAGCACGACCGTTCGTTCTGCCGCGGAGATCCGTCGAGGCTTCGCGGGCGCGTCGGACTGCTGCCAGCGGGGCGGCAGGCCGGCCGCGCGCCGCAGGAAGGACGCGCGCGCGTACGGCTCGAGATCGGGGATGTACGGAAGCAGCCGCTCGCCGGCCACCGCCGTCACGTTCGCCGACATCGCCGACGCGATGGCGGTGCGCTCGAGCTTGCGCTTGTGCCACGGCCAGACGATCGGCTCGAGCATGGAGCTGCGCTTGGGCACGCGCTCCATGAGCCGCTCCAGGTTCTGGAACAGCCGCTCGCCGTCGACCGATTCGGTCTGGTCACCGGCGAAGTTGTCGAGCGCGCGGGCCGCCACACGAAGATCCGCGTCGAGAAGCTGGTCACCGAGCGCCGAGAAACCCGAGGTCCAGTTCGCCTGCACGAGAAAGTGCGTGGCGACGAAGCGGACTTCCGCCGATGGGGACGCGAGCAGCGCGATCGCCGGTTCGATCGACGCCTGCACATCGTCGAACGCCGTGCTCCACAGCGCGAGGTACACCGTCTCGGCGTCGCTCTCGTCGAGCGCCGCGGTCCGCGCGGAGTCGTCCTCGAGGAAGAGCAGCACGCGGCGAAGGATCGAGTCGATCGCCACGCCGCTCGAGCCGTCCCACAGCAGGCCGAACCAGGTGTCCGCCGCGCGGACCACCGAGGAGAATCGGGCGAGGTCCTCGTCGAGGATGAGTCGGAGCATCCGCCGGAACGCCATCGGGTGCGCCTCGTCGATGCTCTCGAGCACCACCTGGCGCAGCCCCTCCTGCCGCTGCGCGGCGAGCAGCAGCTTCTCGACGTACTCCCAGCCCGATTCGCGCTCGCAGCTCATGAACGCCTGCGTCACGTGCCGGCCGAACTGCGCCGTCGGATGCTCGCCGCGCGCCGAGGCGGTGAGAATCTCCTCGACGTCGGCCGCGGTGCTGCCACCGACGTTCAACGCACCGGCGAGGAGCCAGCCGAGCTCCGTGGCGCCCCACCAGCTGCCGAGGAATGCGGCGTGCTCGGCGACCCATCGAATGTCGCACTCGTAGTCGCCGAGCAGGATCGTCGTGCGGAGGAGCCATCGCCCGCGGATGTCGGCGAGCGTTTGCGGAGAGCGCGGGCAGCGGAACGGCTTGCGGGTGTATCCGTCCTGATACGGCCGATTGGCGAGCGCGTCGCACGCCGCGATCACGCTCGGGCCGAGATGCGGCAGGAGCGCCTCGGCGCCGCGCTTCCATTCCTCCGGCGTGAGGCCGATCAGCTGCGCGCCGACCATTCCACGCTTGCCGTCGACCTCGGTGACACGGCGATGCTCGTCGGCGACGAACGTCTCCTCGACGAGCGCGCGCAACGGGCGGGGCACACCGCCGCCCGTGAACATCGAGGTCAGCGTCTTCAGGGCTCCGACGCGCTTCAGCACCGCGCCCGGACGCTTCCGCGCGGCGATCGATTTGGCGATCTGCTCCTGATCCATCGCTATGCCCCGGCGAGAAAGGTGAGCCGCAGGAAGACGACGCGGCTCTGGTCCGTGAGGTACAGCCGGCGCTCGAGGTCGCGCTGCTCCACACCGTCGAGGACGACGAGGTACAGGCCGTCCTCGAAACCCTGCAGCGCGGCACCGACCGCCTGCTCCTCGTCGACGGGACCGGTCGGCGGGCGTCCTCCCGGATCGACGCGCCCACGCGCGGCGGATTCGGCGATCTCGGTGTCGGACAGCACCCGAACGAAGCGCCTCGCGCGCTCGCGCTGCTCGAACGCGCGCACCTCGGTGCGCACGATGCGCTCGATCAGCATGCGCAGCGTGACGCCTTCCTCCCCGTCGTAATCGGACGGAGGCGTGGGGACCGACCACCCGTCGAGGGGGCGGGCGCGTTTCCCGAGGACGCGGGTCTCGATGAACATTTCAGCGTGGCGTGGGACCGGGAACATAACTTTCGCAGCCGCGGCGCGTCCAACGAGCCGAGCGCATAGCCAGATCTCCGAACGAGTCGATGACATGGTAGGCAGGCGAGCAGCGATGCCGGGAGCGTGGAGGAGAATGTCGAGCGGCGTGCTTGCGCTCGGCGTCGTGCTCGCCGTGCCCTCGGCCGACGCCCAGCGCCGCGCCGCGATCCCGGCAGATGTCAGGATCGTCCGCGACGTCGCCTACGGCACCGACCCGAAGCAGCGGTTCGACGTGTACGCGCCCAAGGGCGTGCGCAACGCGCCGGTGATCCTCATGGTGCACGGCGGCGCGTGGCGCACGGGGGACAAGCGCAGCCGAGGGGTCGTCGGACGGAAGGTCGAACGGTGGTCGCGTGAGGGGATCGTCGTGATCTCCGTCAACTATCGCATGCTGCCCGGCACCAACCCGGTGGAGCAGGCGCGTGACGTCGCCCGCGCACTGGCGGCGGCGCAGGCGCGACTGGCCGAATGGGGCGGCGATCCCGGCAAGGTCGTGCTGATGGGCCACTCGTCCGGTGCGCATCTCGTCGCCCTGCTCGACGCGCGCCCGTCACTCGCGACGAGCCTCGGCGCGCGCCTCTGGCTGGGCGCGGTCATCCTCGACAGCGCCGCGCTCGACGTCGTGCAGACGATGAC
>DATEOG010000307.1:0-5820 GCA_035274345.1 Gemmatimonadaceae bacterium | reverse complement strand
ACGCTGAACAGCGCGACGCGCACCTCGCTGGCGAGATCGCTCGTCGGATCCGCGAAGTGGATCATCCCTCGTCCTCCGTGCCCAGTAGCTCGTCCGCCGCGCGGCCATCGAGCGCCAGCTGCTGCATGATCGGGAGCGCGTGGTCGAGCAGAGCGCTCGCCGACACGAGGTGACTTCGGGCGTCGCCGACGAGCCGACATCGGCTTCCAGTCCGGCGCAGATACGAATCGAAAATACGTGCGAAGAATCGCGGCGGCCAGTGCTCGTGTGCGCCGCCGTCGCTCGTGTCGACCTCTTCCATCCAGCGCCACACGCGCGCGCCTTCCTCGAGCACCGGCACCTGATAGCGCGCTACGCGCTTACCCGGAAAGTCCCCGACGTGCTCCGCGTAGTGGAGAAAGGTCACCTGATCGTGGTCCGACCCGAGCAGCAGGATCTTCCCACGGAGCTCGACCAACCGCTCGAGGGCCGATCCGGCGCCGAACGCGTAGCTCCACGGCTGCTCGGCGAACAGCCGCTCGGCGTGCGCGCCCCACGCGACGAACCGCGCGACGTGATCGTTGACGATGGAGCCGGGGTACGTGCGCAGCATCTCGACGAGCGCGCCGTTGTCACGCGCCGACCGCGCGGTGCGCGCGTCGAACGGTGGGAGCTTCTCGAGGATTTCGGCCTCCTCCTCCGGCGAGAGGTTGCCGCGGCCCACCTCGTCGTAATAGCGCGGGCAGCTCGCGAACATGAGGAGCGTACCCTCGGTGCCGATCGCGTCCTTGATGGCGAGGTGGATCTGGTCCGGGCCCCCGGCCACCGCCCCCACGGCGCGCACGGACGCGTGCACCATCACCGTGTCGCCGAGGGTGAGACCGAGGGCTCGAAGGTCGTGCGCGAGCGAAGGGCGGGAGTGCATTGAGGGACAGGTGGTGGGTCGTGAGTTATGGGTAATGAGTGGCAGCGTCGGCAGTCACTCACCACCCACCACTCACGACCCACGACTCAAGCCGGATCCATCCCCGCGTACTCGCCGTTCTGGTAGACGTTCCCCTTGTAGTGCTGGTCCTGGTGGATGCCGACCTTCGACGAGTAGTATGCTCGCGCCGTCGATCGCTTGACGTAGCCGAAGAACCGTTCGGCAGGCGTCTTGGGATCGCTCTCGCTGGCAGCCATCCGCGTGAGCACGGCGAGCCGCTGTTCGGCGCTGGCCTGCATGAAGGCCTTGCCGGTCATTTCTCGCGCAAGGTCGTTGACCGCACGGAGCCCGTCGCGCCAGCGTTTCTTTGGCTCCGGGTCGATCGAGTCGGCCATCCGGCGGTCGATCTCGCCGGCCACGCGGGCCACGCGCGCGCCCGGCGAGACGTCGTCGGTGGGGATGATCAGGTCCGAGAGCTCGTCCACCATCGCGAACTCCGCGGGAGTGAAGAAGCGTGCAGCGAAGGCGCGCTCCGTGAGCGCGGCCAGCGGACGGGCGGAGAGCAGCGGCAGCACGAGCGCCGCCGCGCTGGCGCCGATCATCTCGCGCCGCGTCATCATCCAACGCTCGTTGGCGTCGCTCACAGGTTCCCCCTCTTCAACTCGTCCGCGAGGTGATCGCACGAGCGCCAGGCGAGCGCCATGATCGTCCACGTGGGGTTCTGGCACGACGCGTTGACGTGCGAGCTTCCGTCGACGACGAACAGGTTGCGCACGTCGTGCGATTGCTGGAACTGGTTGAGCACCGACGTCTTCGGATCGGTTCCCATGCGCGACGTCCCGAGCTCGTGGATCGACCAGCCTTCGGTGAGGATCTCGCGATCGACGCCGATCACCTCGATCCCCGCCGCCTCGAACATCTCCTTCGCCGTGGTGGCCATGTCCTCGGCCATCTTCTTCTCGTTGTCGCCGAACTTGTAGTCGAATCGGAGAGCGGGAATTCCCCACGCGTCCTTCACGTCGGGATCGATGCTCACCGCGTTCTCGTAGCGCGGCAGCACCTCACCGAAGCCGCCCATGCTGATGAAGGCGCCGGAGTAGTCGCGCACTTCCTTCTTGTACTGCTTGCCGAAGCCGGGGCGGTCCGTGCTGTCGGGAAAGATCGACTTTCCGCTGTTGCCCTCGAAGCCGTAGCCGCGGATGAAGCCGTTCTGCTTGTCGGACAGGTTGCGGAAGCGCGGCACGTAGAAGCCGCCCGGCCGTCCGTCCTCGATGCCGTGCTCCTTGCCGACCAGCTCCTTCACGAGGCCGGTCACGCCGGGGCCCATGAGGTGCTCGCAGAAGTTGTGGCCGACGTGCCCGCTCGAGTTGCCGATCCCGTTCGGGTGCTGCGGCGACTTCGAGAGGAGGAGGAGCCGCGCCGACTCGAGCGTGCTGGCACCGACCACGACGACCCTGGCCTTCGCCTCGAGCGACTTGTGCGTCACGCTGTCGACGAAGGCGACGCCACGCGCGCGGCCCGTCTTCGGATCGACGAGGATCTCGTGCGCGGTGGAGTTCGTGCGCAGCGTGAGGTTGCCGGTGTCCATCGCCGGATAGATCAATCCCGTCGGCGAGTCGAACGCGGCGTGGATGTCGCAGCCGCCCGGCCGGCGTTGGCAGGCACCGCGGCCGAAGCATTTGCTGCGATACTTGTTCTTCACCCCATCCGTGGTGACGCCGGCGCGGTACGGCGTCGCGGTGCGCCCCATCGTCTTGAGCGCGTTGCGCAGCTTGATCTCGCCGGCGTTCAGCTTGTTGGAGCGCTGGAAGATGCTGTCCGGCAGATGCGGCAGCCCTTCCTTGTGTCCCGAGATGCCGAGGTAGCGGTCGACGCGGTCGTAGTACGGCTCGATGTCGGCGTACGAGATCGGCCAGTCTTCGCCGTAGCCGTCGTGCGTCTTGGCCTTGAAGTCGTAATCGGAGAGCCGCAGCGCGAGCCGGCCCCAGATGTTCGTCTTCCCACCGAGCACGCGCGCGCGGACCCACGCGTAGTTCGTCCCCGTGTACGGATTCTGCTTCTCGTCGACGAGGATGTTCTTGACGTAGTCAGATCCGCCCCAGCCGCCGACGTACGAGTAGACGTGCTTGAACGCACTGGTCTTCGTGGCGTAGGGCGGCTTGCGGATGTTGTACTCGTTGAGCGACAGCGAATGCCAGCCTGGCGGCGCGTCGCCGCGGCGTGGGTGCTCGTACGGCCACTGCATCGAGCGCAGCTCGGCCTCCACGTTGATCTTCTTGCCGGCCTCGAGGAGCAGGACCTTCAGCCCCTTCGCCGTGAGCACGTTGGCCGCCATCCCCCCGGCGGCACCGGATCCGACGACGATCGCGTCGTAGGTCGTCTGGAGGTCGACTTCAGGGGATTCCGGGGGCGGAGTGAGTACGAGCGTCATGGCATTGGATCAGCTGGGGGCGGTCCGAATTGAACGCCGGTGCTCGGAGGCCGCAACGGGGGTTCGATCGGCACTTGCCGTCATCCCGAGTGAAGTCGAGGGATCTGCACCGGTTGTCATCCCGAGCGAAGTCGAGGGATCTGCACTCCTTGTCATCCCGAGCGAAGTCGAGGGATCTGCACTCGGACGTCACTCGCGCTACTGGAACGGCGGAACGCGGATGACCCGGATTGGACGGAGGGGGCCGGATTTACTGCGCTCGGGGTCGAGCTGCGCGGCACCGCCCACACGTCATCTCCATCCACGACTGCAAGGCTTCGATGGTCCGGCGGCGAGATCGCTGCACCGGCACGGAGCAAATCCGGTCGTGTTCGGTAGATCCGGTCGATTCACGTTCCGTCGTTGAATAGCCAACGTGCAGATCCCTCGACTCGCTGCGCTCGCTCGGGATGACAGCTGTCGTCATCCCGAGCGAAGTCGAGGGATCTGCACTCCCGCTCGAATCCCCCGACTCGCTGGGCTCGCTCGGGATGACAGTACTGTTCATCGAGAGCTCGTGAGCCAGTAGCGGTCACCGTCGCTGTGGACCTGAATCGAAATGCCGAACAGCTCGGACACGCGCTCCGACGTGAGCAGCTCGGCCTTCGGGCCGTCGGCAAGCACGCGACCGTCCCGGAGCATGATGATCCGTTCGATCTCGGGGATGATCTCGGAGACGTGGTGCGTCACGAGCACGATGCCGATGCCGTCGCGCGCGAGCTCCGACATCGTGTCCACGAGCGTCGCGTGCGCGGCGACGTCGAGCGCGTTGCCCGGCTCGTCCAACAGCAGCGAGGATGGGTCGTGCACGAGCGCGCGGGCGATCAGCACTCGCTTCGCTTCGCCGGACGACATGCGCGACACGGCGACGTCGGCCAGGTGCGCCACGCCGAATCCGGCGAGGAGCTCATCGGCGCGAGCCGCCTGCGCCGCGTCGGGCGCGTGATGGCGGAAGATGCGCGTGCTGCTGAAGAAGCCGGAGAGCACGACGTCGCGGCCCGTCGCGTCGGTGGAGCAGGCGGCGAGCAGATCCGGCGTGACGATGCCGAGCTTCGCGCGCAGCTCGAACACATTCCAGCGGTCGCGTCCCAGGATGCGCACCGACGATCCCGGCCGCGCCAGTGGATAGCACTCTCGCGTGATCGTCTTGATCAGTGTGGACTTGCCGCAGCCGTTCGGGCCGAGGATGCACACGTGCTCGCCGGCGTCGATCGAGAGCGAGACGTCGTCGAGCGCGGGACGCGCCGGTGCACGGTCGAGATCGCGGACGACGGTGACGTGGCGCAGCTCGATCAGAGGCGCGCCGGTCACCGATTCGAGCGAGGCACCGCGAGCACCGCCGCATAGGCCGGCTTGGGCTGCCGGTTGCGGTCGAACAGCAGGGGATAGTTCGTGCGCCCAGGGATCGGATAGCCGTTCTTCCACGACAACCCGTCGTGCGCACCCCAGAAGGTGACGCGGTCGATCTTGTCGCGCTTGCGCCAGAAGATTTGGAACAGCTCCTCGTAGCGCGCCGTGAGCTGTCGCTGGACTGCCTCCGGCAGTCCAGCTCCATATGGGTCGAGGAACTTCTTGAACTCCTCGTTCTGCCACTGCGGCTCGCTGAACGACTGGCCGATGATCTGGCCTTCCTTGGTGAGCGGGAGCACGTCGACGTCGAGCTCAGTGATCATCACCTTCACGCCGAGGGCGGCGAAGGAGTCGATCGCCGCCTCGATGTAGCGAGTCTCCGGGTAGTTCAGGCCCCAGTGACCCTGCATCCCGACGCCGTCGATACGGATCCCCTGCTTCTGCAGCATGCGCACGAGCCGCACGATGCCGTCGCGCTTGGCGGGGCGCCACGCGTTGAAGTCGTTGTAGTAGAGCTCCGTGTTCGGCGCGTACTGCGCGGCGTACCTGAACGCGAGCGTGACGAGCGTGTCGCCGTTGCCGACGCCGCGCACCCAGGTCGTCGGACGGTAGTTGCCGTCGTCGCCGATCACCTCGTTCACGACGTCCCACGCGTGGATGCGTCCCTTGTAGTGGCCGGCCACCGCTTCGGTGTGGCTGCGAAGACGCTCGGCTTGGGCGGCCGGCGTGTTCGGCTTTCCGGCCGAGTCGGTGAAGAACCACGGAGGCGTCTGGTTGTGCCAGACGAGCGTGTGCCCGACGATGAACATCTTCTCCCGCTCGCCCAGCGCGACGAACGCATCGCCGGCGCGGAAGTCGTAGACGCCGGGCCGCGGATTGACGAGCGCCGCCTTGAGGAAATTGTCCGCCGTGATCGTGTTGAACTCGCGGAGGACGAGACGCTGCGTCGCCGAGTCGGCGCCGAAGGCGGTCGCCGCGTTGATCGCCGCGCCCATGAGAAAGCCGTCGCGGTAGGCGTCCTTCAGCGAAGTCGCGGCGGGACGCACGGCCGGCGTCGTCGCCGGCCGAGTGCAGGCGACGAGCGTGAAAGCGATGG
>DATEOG010000306.1:0-11148 GCA_035274345.1 Gemmatimonadaceae bacterium | reverse complement strand
GCCAATTGGCCAGTTCGGCTTCTCTCGGTGTAGCGATGGGGTTCGAGCGCGATGTCGTCTGGATCTCCATGATCGAGCTCAAGTTAGCCGTTGGGGACCCCAACAGGCAGACATCGCGCCACGCGCAAGAGCTCCAGGGCTCGGAACGCTTGACTCGTCAACCCTCTCCTCATAGGTTGCTGGAACCAATTGAAGCTCGTGGTGATTTGCCGCCTATTGCCGCCACGTTAAAGAATGAGCTAAAACGCGAACGTGCCCGGCGGCCATAACGCTCGGGCATTTTTTGTATACAGCATAGCTTGGCTCCATCTCGATTTTCTCCATCTCCCTGCATGCCGCTCGCCCTCGCCTCCCGCTGCCTCGTCCGCGCCAACTGCGCGGCCGGCCGCGCGTGCGCGTGTATGTGTCCGGCGATTATCGCCTGTTGTTGTGCGGGCAAGCGCGCACACGAGAGTCGCGGCCGGGATCGGAGAAGCTGAGCAGCACGCACTCCACCCACACGGGATGACGAACCCGGCCGCTTGGACAAGCGGCCGTTTTTTGTATCGAGCAGCGATGTCCTCTCACGATCTCCACCCCATCCGTTCGCGAATGTCCATGTCGCACCACACGCTCACCGAGCGGGGCGCCAGATGACGATCACCGAGCCGGGAAGCGCTCCAGGCGCACCGGCGCTCGGCGAGGCGCGTCCGACGTCCACGACGGTGCACGCCACGTGGCGAGGGGACCGCCGCTACGAGATCGGCCGTCCCGGCGGTCCGGCCGTGACGATCGACGCCGCGGGCGAGGAAGGGCTCGGTCCGGTCGACACGCTGCTCGGCGCGCTCGCCGCGTGCTCGGCGATCGATGTCGTCGAGTATCTCGCGAAGCGTCGCACGCCAGCGATGCGCGTCGACGTCCGCGTGGACGCGGAGCGCCGGCCGACGTCGCCGCGTCGCGTGTTGTGGGCGCGCCTCGAGTTCGCCATCGACGGCGAGGGGATCGACCTCGCGCATGCCGAGCGCGCCATCACGCTGTCGTTCCAGACGTACTGCTCGATCTCGCACACGCTGGCGTCGGATGTCCGGCTCGAGTCGCGACTCGTATTGAATGGCGAGTCGCGGCCGAGTGTGGTGCAACGCGGTGAGGGCGCGGTATGAGCGTCGTCTCCGGCTCCGCGACCACCGCCCGTCCCCGTCGACTGGACGAGGAGGGACTGCCGTTCGACGACGAGACGACGGCCAACCCCTTCCGCGCCATCGCCGATCCCGCCGAAGTCGAGGCGCGGATGGGGATCGTCATCGTCGGGCACGTAGATCACGGCAAGAGCACGATCATCGGGCGGCTCCTCGCCGACACGGGAACCCTGCCGGAGGGAAAGCTCGAGCAGATCAAGGATCTCTGCGCCCGCACGTCGAAGCCGTTCGAGTACGCGTTCCTGCTCGACGCGCTGAAGGACGAGCGCGCACAGGGGATCACGATCGACGCAGCGCGCGTGTTCTTCAGGACGCCGAAGCGCCGGTATCTCATCCTGGACGCGCCGGGCCACGTCGAGTTCCTCAAGAACATGGTCACCGGTGCGGCGCGTGCCGAAGCGGCGTTGCTCGTGCTCGACGCGGGCGAGGGGATCCAGGAGAACACGCGCCGACACGCGTATCTGCTCGCGATGCTCGGCGTGCGACAGATCGCCGTCGTCGTCAACAAGATGGATCTCGTCGGCTGCCGCCAGGAGGCGTTCGACGAGTTCGCGCGCGATCTCGGTGACTTTCTCGCCACGATCGACATGACGCCGGCAGCGATCATCCCGGTGATCGGGCGAGAGGGAGACAATCTCGCGATGCGGTCGGCCACGATGTCGTGGTACACCGGTCCGACGGTGCTGGAAGCGCTCGACGCATTCCGCAGCCAGGGTGAGGCGGTAGACGGGCCCTTCCGCATGCCCGTGCAGGCCGTGTTCAAGTTCACGAACGACGGCGACGACCGCCGGATCGTCGCCGGAACGATCGACAGCGGTCGGGTGCGCGTGGGCGACGAGGTCGTCTTTCACCCATCGGGGAAGCGGACCAGGGTCAAGTCGCTCGAGGCATTCAACCGCGTCGCGCCCTCCGTGGCGGGCGCCGGCGAGTCGGCGGGGTTCACGCTGGCGCAGCAGATCTACGTGACGCGCGGCGAGCTCGCAACGCTCGCGCACGAGCCGCAGCCGCTGACTGCGACGCGCATTCGCGCGAGCATCTTCTGGCTCGGCGCGAAGCCGCTCGAGGTCGGACGCAATTACACGCTGAAGCTCGGCACCACCCGCGTGTCGGTGCATCTCGAGCACATCGAGCGCGTGCTCGATGCGTCGACGCTCGCGTCGGTGACCGACCGCACCGCGGTCGTGCGCAACGAAGTCGCCGATTGCGTGCTCAAGCTGCGGCATCCAATCGCGTTCGACCGGGCCTCGGAGCTCGCGGCGACCAGCCGCTTCGTGCTCGTCGACAACTTCAGCATCAGCGGTGGCGGCGTCGTGCGTGAGGCGCTGCCCGCGGCGGAGCGTCGCGCGCCGAGCACGGCGACGAGCGCCACGATCGCGCTGCGGCCAGGCGTGCTGTGGCTCACCGGCGCGCGTGGTGCGGGGAAGACCGCTCTCGCGCGCTGGCTTGCCGGCCGCGCCGACCGTGCCGGCGCGCGGGTCGAGGTCCTCGACGACGACACCCTCGGAGCGCTGTTTCCGGCCGGAGGATCTCGGGCCGAACAGGACCTTCGTGTGCGCCGGCTCGCCTGGCTCGCCTCGCGGCTCGAGGCGCACGGCGCGGCGGTCATCGTCGCCATCGGCGCCCCGGAGGAGGACACGCGCCGATCCGCCAGAGCGGTCGCATCCGACTTCATCGAGATCCATCTGCACGCCGAGCCCGACGTGCTCTCGGCGCGCGGTGCAATCAAGGACCTCGTCGCGTTCGAAGCGCCCGTGCAGCCAGAGCTGAAGCTCGACACGGGTCGCCTGTCACTGGACGAAGCCGGCGCGGAAGTGATCGCATGGCTTCGGGAATGGAGCACTCAGTCATGAGCACGACTCTCACCGCGCCTTCGGCGAACCGCGCGAGCCGCATCGATCACCTCGATCAGCTGGAGCACCGCAGCGTACACCTGCTGCGCGAAGCGTACGCGAGCTTCCCGCACCTGGCCATGCTGTGGTCGATCGGCAAGGACAGCACCGTGCTGCTCTGGCTGGCGCGCAAGGCGTTCTTCGGCCACGTGCCGATGCCGCTCGTGCACATCGACACGAGCTACAAGATCCCCGAGATGATCCAGTACCGCGATCGGCTCGCCGCCGAGTGGCGGCTCACGGTGATCTACGGCCAGAACGAAGAGGCGCTCGCGGCGAAGCAGACCTTCCCCGACGGGAACGTCGATCGGCTCACCTGCTGCGGCAACCTGAAGACGGAAGCGTTGCGACGCACGCTCTCCGGCGAGGGGAAGCGCTACCGCTTCGACCACAAGCTCGGCAAGTACGTCGTGGACACGAACACGGAGCCGTACACGGGCGTGATCGTCGGCGCGCGCGCGGACGAGGAAGGCAGTCGGTCGAAGGAGCGCTATTTCTCGCCGCGCTCCGGTGAGAACAACTGGAACATCGCCGATCAGCCGCCCGAGTTCTGGAACCAGTACGCGACCGAGTTCGCGCCCGGTACACACGTGCGTATCCATCCACTGCTCGATTGGACGGAGCTCGACATCTGGGAATACATCGAGCGCGAGCGCATTCCGACCGTGAGCCTCTACTACGACCAGGGCAAGGGAGAGCGCTTTCGCTCACTCGGGTGCTGGCCATGCACCAAGTCGGTCACGTCGGACGCCAGAAACGTGCAGGAGATCATCGTCGAGCTGAAGAGCGGCCGTTTCGCGAACATCGCGGAGCGCTCGGGCCGCGCGCAGGACAAGGACGACGGCGGCGGGCTCGAATCGCTTCGCCGCGAAGGCTACATGTGATCGCTACGCATTCGAGATTCGGAGCTCCATGTCGAACACCACACACCACACGTCGGTGACCGTCGCACCAGGAACGCTCCCGAGCGGAAGCGCGCGTCGCGGCTTCACGCTCTGGCTCACGGGCCTGTCCGGCGCGGGGAAGTCCACCCTCGCGACCGCCCTCGCCGAGCGTCTTCGCGAGGGAGGCGCTCTCGTGGAGGTGCTCGACGGCGACGAGGTGCGTGAGCATCTGTCGAAGGGGCTCACATTCTCGCGCGAGGATCGCGACCTGAACGTGCGGCGGATCGCCTACGTGGCGAAGCTCCTCTGCCGCAACGGCGTGGCGGTGATCACGGCTGCGATCTCCCCATACCGCGCGGCGCGCGAGGAAGCGCGGCGCGAGATCGGAGACGCATTCATCGAGGTGTACGTGAACGCCTCGCTGGAGACGTGCATCCGCCGTGACGTGAAGGGGCTGTACGGCAAGGCACTCGCTGGGACGATCACCGCGTTCACGGGGGTGTCCGATCCCTACGAGCCGCCGGCCGCGCCCGACGTCGAGGTGAACACAGAGCGCGAGACGATCGACGAAAGCGTGGAGAAGGTGCTCGACACCCTGCGTCGCCGCGGCTTCGTCCCTGCCCTGCAATCGACCTCCGCGGCGTGATGCGATGACGACCGACGCGCGCGCGACCGCCTCGACGATCCTCACTCCCGCCGGCCTCCAGTCCGCGGCGGGCGAGCTGCGCGCGCAGTCGCCGGAGGAGATTCTCGCGTGGACGCTGCGCTCGTTCCCCGGGCGCACCGCCGTCACGGTGAGCTTCGGTGGGCCCGGCGTTGCGCTGGCCTACATGGCGAGCCGCATCGAGCCAGCGACGCCGATCGTGTTCCTCGACACCGGCTTCCTCTTCCCCGAGACCTACGCGCTGCGCGACGAGTTCGTGCGCCGCTACGATCTCAATCTTCGCGAGTACACCCCGCTCACCGATCCCGGGCCGCTGTACGAGACGGACACCGACGGCTGCTGCGCGATTCGCAAGGTCGAGCCGATGCAGCGTGCCCTCGGCGATTTCGATGCGTGGGTGAGCGGTGTCCGGCGGGATCAGGGTCCGTCGCGCGCGAACACCGAGGTCGTCGAGCATCACCTGGTGAGCGGCCGACCGCTGGCGAAGGTCTATCCGCTCGCATACTGGACGCGCGGTCAGATCTGGTCCTACCTGCTCGATCACGGCATTCCCTACAACCCGCTGCTCGACCAGGGCTACGCGAGCCTCGGCTGCTGGCCCTGCACGCGCGCGACGCGCGCGGGCGAGGACGAGCGCGCCGGGCGCTGGTCCGGCACCGGCAAGACGGAGTGCGGCCTGCACACCTTCACGTCGACCGGCACGTCGACTCCAGACGGGGGCACGACATGAGCGGTATGCTGCTCAATCTCATCGTGGCCGGCCTCGTCGTCGGATTCATGATCGGCCTCACAGGCGTGGGCAGCGGCGCCCTGATGGCGCCCGTGCTGCTGCTGCTCGGGATCCCGCCCGCCACGGTGGTCGGCAGCGATCTGCTCTTCGGGCTGCTGACGAAGATCGTCGGCGTCGGCTCGCACCTACAGCATCGCACGATCAGTTGGCGTTGGGTCTGGGTGATGGCGATCGGCAGCGTGCCCGGGGTGCTCATCGGCACGCGCATTCTCGCGCACTTCGCCGGAGCGCCATCGACCATTCGCTTCCTGATCGGGCTCGTGCTCGTGGCGACGCCGGTGCTCGCGATCCTCATGGAGATCGCGCGCCGCCAGGACAGACAGTGGGTCGAGCGCCTTCGTCATCCCAGTGGTCCCGCGATCGCCGCGATCGGTCTCGTGATCGGCGTGACGGTCGGCGCCACGTCGGTCGGCAGCGGAAGCCTCGTCGACATGGCCCTCGTGTTGTTCTCGCCGCTGTCCGGAGTGGCGCTCATCGGTACCGGCATCGCACACGCTGTCCTCATCACCGGGACCGGTGCCGCCGCGCACTGGAATCTCGGCAACGTCGATCCTGCCCTCGTCGGGCAGCTTCTCATCGGCTCCATCCCCGGCGTGCTCGCCGGAGGTTGGCTCGCCCGTCGCTCCAGGCCCAGCGCCGTGCGCTGGGGCGCGACCACGCTCGTTCTGCTGAGTGGCCTTACCCTTATTTCCCGAGCCTGAGACATGACCGTACCCACCACGACCACGCCCGAGACGACGACCGACCTGACGCCGGCCAAGGAGACGCCGGCCCAGCGCGTCGAGCGCATCAAGCGCGAGAAGCCGTCGTGGTCGATCATGGACGACATCCGGCGGTACTCGCGCGAGGGATTCTCGGCCATCTCCAACGAGGACCTGACGGTTCGCTTCCGCGCCTGGGGGCTCTACACCCAGGGTGACGGACGCGGCACGCGAGGCGACGAGATGCCGTTCTTCATGATGCGCGTGCGGACGCCGAACGGCTTCATCACGTCGGAGATGGTGCGTCGCATCTCGGACATCTCGGACACCTACGCGCGCAGCAGCATCGACATCACCAATCGGGAGAACTTCCAGCTGCACTGGCTGCGCATCGAGGACATCCCGGCGATCTGGGAGTCGCTCGCCGAGGTCGGGTGGACGAGCATGGGCGCCTGCGGCGACAATCCCCGCACGGTGACCGGATGCCCGTTGGCCGGCGTCGAGCACGACGAGCTGATCGACGCGAGCCCGATCGCGATCGCCGTCGACAAGCACCTCAACGGCAATCCCGAATACGGGAATCTGCCGCGCAAGTTCAAGATCACGATCACCGGCTGCCAGCACTGGTGCTCGTATCCTGAGATCAACGACATCGGCGTGACGGCGGTGCGTCGAGCCGACGGCGTCGTCGGCTTCCACGTTCGCGTCGGGGGCGGTCTCTCGACCAAGCCGCATCTCGCCGTGCTGCTCCCGGCATTCGTGCATCCCGAGCAGGTGCCCCTCGTCTGCGAGACGATCACGGCGATCTTCCGCGACTCGGACGAGCTGCGCGTGAACCGCGCGAAGGCGCGAATGAAGTTCCTGTTCGTCAATCACGGCTGGACGGCGGAGAAGTTCCTCGCCGAGATCGAGCGACGGATCGGGTTCAAGCTCGACGCGCCGGCGGAAGACAACGCGCCGGAGGGTCACTACCGCGATCACCTCGGCATCAAGCCGCAGAAGCAGCCGGGGCTCAGCTACGCCGGCTATTCAGTGGTATCGGGCCGCATCTCCCCCGACCAGCTGCGGGGTCTCGCCGCCATCGCCGACGAATTCGGCGACGGCTCGCTGCGCCTCAGCGCCATGCAGAACATCCTGATCACCAACGTGCGCAACGAGCGCGCGGCCGAGCTGATCGAGCGGAGTCGTGAGCTCGGCGTGGCACTCGACGGCTCGCCGTTCCAGCGGGGCACTGCGTCGTGCACCGGAAGCGAGTACTGCAAGCTCGCGATCACCGAGACCAAGCTGTTCAGCATCCGGCTCGCGCAGGAGCTCGAGGAGCGGCTGCCCGGGTTCACGGATACGGTGAAGCTGCACGTCGCCGGATGCCCGAACTCGTGCGGGCAGCATCCGATCGCCGACGTCGGCCTCCAGGGCGTGCTGCTCAATCAGGGCGGCACGCAGGTGGAAGGATTCGACTTCTTCGTGGGCGGCGGCCTCGGAAAGAACAGCACGCTCGGTCATCGCGTCGGATTCCGCGCCCCCGCGGACGAGGTCCCCGAGGTGCTCGAGCGATTGTTCTCCACGTATGTGGCGCAGAAGCAGGACGGCGAGAGCGTGCGGGCGTGGACGCGCCGTGTCGGCGATGCGGGGGTGAAGGCCGTCCTGGGAGGCGCGGGACAGTCGTGAGCACGCTCACCCAGCCAGTCACCGACCGCACTCCGCGCGGCGACGCCGGGGGCGTGGTGGCCGGTCACCGCGTCGATGCGGTGATCGGGCGGACGCCCGTCGTGCGGCTCGAGCGCGTGGCGACTCCAGAGATGGCGGAGCTGTGGATCAAGCTGGAGGGGGCCAACCCCGGTGGCTCCATCAAGGACCGCACGGCGCTCGGGATGATCCTCGACGCCGAGGCGCGAGGCATCCTGAAGCCCGGTGACACGATCGTCGAGCCGACGTCGGGGAACACCGGGATCGGGCTCGCGCAGGTGGCGTCGGCCAGAGGCTACCGGTTGATCCTCTGCCTGCCGGATTCGGCCAGCGACGAGCGGAAGCGCACGCTCGAGGCGTATGGCGCGGAGCTGGTGCTCACCGACCCGGAGCGCCGCATGCTGGCGGCCATCGAGGCCGCGGAGCAGATCCGGGACGAGATGGGAGCCTTTCTGCCGAACCAGTTCTCGAACCCCGCCAACCCGCGAATCCATTATGAGACCACGGCGCCTGAGCTGTGGGCGCAGATGGAGGGTCGGATCGACGCGTTCGTGTACGGTTCGGGAACTGGCGGCACGATCACGGGCGTGGGCCGATACCTCAAAGAGCGGCGGCCGGACACGCTCATCGTGGCAGTCGAGCCTGCGAGGTCGCCCGTGTTGTCAGGGGGTCAGCGCGGCCAGCATCAGTTCCAGGGAATGGGACCGGGGTTCATCCCGGACAACCTGGACCGCTCGCTGCTGGACCGCGTGATCCCGGTATGGGAGGAGGATGCGTTTCCCGTCGCCCGGCGGTTGGCGCGTGAGGAGGGACTGTTCGTCGGGATGTCGAGCGGGGCGATCGCCTTTGCGGCGCTGCAGGTGGCGACGGCATTGGGCCCGGGTAAGCGCGTGGCGATGATCGCGCCGGACACCGGGGCGCGGTATCTGTCGACCGTGCTGTTTTCGCCGGAAGACACCCCCGATCCGACGCACGTCGTGCTCTGAGGCCTGTCGAGCAGCGCCGAGCACCGTAAAACGAGCCCCGCAGCGGGGCTCGTTTTTTTGTCGCGGTGATGAGGTTCAGCCAGACAGGCCAACGGACGTGCTGAGCGCGAATAACTGCTAAAATGCGATCCGGATGCGGGCAGATTTGCACTTTTTGTCCGTGAATGTGCCGAATTTATGATGAATTTTGCGTTTTTTACAACTTGCGCTTGACAGTCCGATTTTGTTGTCCTAGTTTGCCCGCGTAAGCCAGGAACCTGCTGTGC
The DNA here is from genome assembly GCA_035274345.1 of Gemmatimonadaceae bacterium. Classification (GTDB taxonomy): domain Bacteria; phylum Gemmatimonadota; class Gemmatimonadetes; order Gemmatimonadales; family Gemmatimonadaceae; genus AG11. The sequence goes on along the minus strand of DATEOG010000306.1, from coordinate 2,107 downwards.
TCGCCCCCAATCAGTGCGCCGGAGCCCTTCGGACGTCCCAACGCACGGCCGCAACAAGGCAGGTCGGAGCGCGAAGGTGGAGGGAGAGCAGCTCGACGCTCGGCGGGCAACATCCGGCTGGACGGAGTGCGGACCGCTCCTGCGTCATCGCGCGCGGCAGGACAAACCGATGTGACTCGAGGTTCGAATCGAGATGAAGCTGATCACCTGCGTCATTCGTCCTGAGCGGCTCCCGGCCGTGAAGGAAGCGCTGTTTCAGGCCGGCGTCACCGGCATCACGCTCAGCCGCGCGAGCGGTCACGGCGGCGAGCAGGATCGCCTCGAGCACTATCGCGGCGGTGCCGTGGTGCTCGAGTTCCAGGACAAGGTCAAGATCGAGATGGTCTGCTCCGAGCCGTACGTGCAACCGACGATCGACGCGATCATCAAGGGTGCGCGTACCGGCGAAGTCGGCGATGGGAAGATCTTCGTGCAGGCAATCGAGCGCGTCATCCGGATCCGCACGGGCGAGCAGGACAACGCCGCGCTCACGCCCATGAATGCGGACGAGGTGCGCCGCAGGGCGCTCGACCCTGCACACGCCTGACATCCTGTCGTCGACGTCGACGGCTTCGTTCACCAGAGGGAGCCAGCGCTCCCGCACGCTCACTCACATCGCTAGGAGGACCCTTGGAACGACACCGCTTCGCAGCGTTCGGTCTGCTGCTCGCTCTCACGGCTGGTGGTGCGCAGGTCGCATCCGCGCAGCTGGTCGCCACGACCGTGAGCGATTCATCGAAGACCACCGTCACCGCGAGCGATTCGGCCGCCAAGGCCGCGGAGGCTGCCGTCCCCAATTTCTTCCGTGACATCCAGGCGAATGCCTTCGCGTCGTTCGGGTACATCAACAACCTGAATCAGCCGCAGGACCAGCTCAACGGTCTCCGCTACTTCGACCACAAGGCGAATACGTTCAGCGCCGACCTCGCCGAGCTCGTGGTGCAGAAGGCGGTGGGCAAGGTCGGCGACGCTGGATTCCGGATCGACCTCACGGCGGGCACCTTCTCCGGCGCGACCCAGTCGGCGGGACTTCGCATCGGCGACAACGCCGACCTCCAGCAGGCGTTCGTCAGCTACATCGCGCCGCTCGGATCCGGCTTGCGCATCGACGCCGGCAAGTTCGTCACCCACATGGGCTACGAGCTGATCGAGGGCTACGACGGCTACAACGACAACTACAGCCGCTCGCTGCTGTTCAACTACGCGATCCCGCTCACGCACACCGGCATCAAGGCCAGCTACTCACCGTCGTCGAAGGTATCGCTGATGGCGATGGTGGTGAACGGCTGGGACCTCGCGCTCGACAACAACGCCAGCAAGTCGATCGGCGCGCAGCTCATGCTCAAGCCGGCTGATCCGGTCGCGTTCTACGTCAACTACATCGGCGGCCCGGAGAACGCCGACGACAACAGCAGCATTCGGCACGTCGTCGACCTGATCGGGACGGTGACCGTCAACCCGATGCTCTCGCTCGGCGTGAATGCCGACTTCGGCACCGAGGGCGGCACCAGCACCGTCACGACGGGCGATGACGCCAAGTGGAGCGGCTTCGCCGGATACGCCAAGATTAGCACCTCCGGTCCCTTCTCACTCGGCCTGCGCGCCGAGACGTTCAAGGATGAGGGCGGCACGCGACTTTTGATCGGCGAGGCGCGGGTCAACGAGTTCACCATCACCCCGACGTTCAAGTTCGGCAGCAACTTCGTCGTGCGTCCGGAGTTCCGCTACGACACCTCCGACTCCGAGCCGTTCCTCGACGACAAGGGATTCGCCAAGAAGAACCAGGCGACGGTGGGCATCAACGCGCTCTGGGTCTACTGACCCGGGACAGAACGCAGCCTGCTGGGGGCAGCAGGTTGTAGTCCGACAGTGGGGGACGTGCCGCGAGGCACGCCCCCCATTGCGTTCGGGGATCGCCCTCCGGTCCGCTTTCTTCAGAGTCCTTTCATGGTTTCGTAATCCCAATCGTATTGCCGGAGTCAACGTTCGCCGGTAGCGTGGTGTCCAATCATCGCTCGCCGTCCTCCGTCCCCTCCGGACCTTTCCCGTCATGGATCCGATCCGCCTG
>DATEOG010000305.1:0-16834 GCA_035274345.1 Gemmatimonadaceae bacterium | reverse complement strand
CGCCAACCCGCGGCGCTTCGATGCCCGGCACATCGTCCTTCGCCGTCACGGCCGCGATCGAAGCGTCGTCCTGATCCGCGGCGCGCCGCCGGTGCTCCACCGCAAGGTGCTGCGCGCGCCGGTCGGCGAGCATGCGCCGTTCGATCAGGCGGCGTGCCAGCGCGGCGATCCTGCGCTCCGCCATCCGACGATCGGCCGTGCGGTCCCAGGCGTCGAGGTGCGTGAGCATCTCGTCGAGGGACATCACGCGCCGCGCGCCGTCGCGCTCACGACGAAAAACGACGTGCGTCCATCCGCGCACGCCGATCGGCCGATGCCAGCAGCCGTCCATGTGCACGCGCCGCCCCGCGATGGCGTGGCCGAGCACTCGCTCGAACCGCGATCGGGGGAGCAAGGTGATCGGGAACAGGTCGTCCCACTTGCACAGCCGGCCGACGTCGTCGTACGCGGCGGGACGGTCGGGCAGCTCGAGCAGCGACGGCGCGCGTCCGCGCATCACCGCGGCGATGAGCTGGAGCGACAGCGGATCTCCGAGCGCACGAATCGACCTCCAGAACGCGCGCGTTGTGCGTCCCGCCATCTCACGGAGCGACAGCAGCGCTCCCGCCGTGGTCCGCCACACGTCTGCGTTCACGTCGCACGTGAAGGGATTTGACGGGAAGCATGCCTGGCGGGCCACCCACCCCTGGCGTGAGCTGTGGACCGCGGGGTGAAATTCCCGCACGACCGGGATGTCGCGCTTCGCGAGCTCGCCGACGTCGTAGCTCGGCCAGGTCATCACCTCGCGGACGATGCCGACGACGAGCGTCGCCGTGGCTGCCATGAGGGCGGCGTCCGGAGTGAAGTCGGCGGTGACCTCGATGCGATCGCCGCGGGGCCGGACTCCGATGCCCGTGGAGCGCCGGTTCGCCGCGAGCAGCATCACGGGCGCAGCGAGCACGTGCGTCAACAGATACGCGAGCCGCTCGACGGTGCGGCCGTTCGCGGATTCGTCAGCGGGAACGTCGAACGAGACGTTGTAGTGTGTGCTGAAGCCGACGAGGCGCACGCTGCGTTGATGCCGGCGCTCCCAGTGGTCGAGCTCCTCGCGCAGGAAGCCGAGACTCTCCCACAGCGTGCGGGTGGCGCGCGCGCCGCACCCGCGCTCGATCTCGACCATCGGCGTGGCGAGCTCGATGACCCCGGTGTCGAAGTAGACGGCACCACCGGTGGGCAGATGGTAGGAACGCCCCGTTCGGTGCACCATCGGGCCACGTACGATCTGTCTCGGCGATCCGAACGCGCCCTCCGGCCGGACCAGAACGTCGTCCACCATCGACGCGAACTCGGCCTCGATCCCGATCGCCGGCAGGCCTCGCGGTCGGTCGCGACGGGCCGAACGCGCTGCCCGGTCGCTGCGTCTCGGTCGCTTCTTCTGATCGTCGATGATCATGTCGACACCATCGCGAACCATCCGAAGATGGTCCGATCCTTCACGTCGGCGGCCGTCACAACGGATCGCCGGCGAGCTTGAGGTTGTAGGACTCGCCCGGCGCCTCGCGCGGCACGGACACCACGTAGCCGAGGTCGATGTGCAGGTGGTCGTCGGTGAGCATGCGCTCGTCGCCGAGCGGTCGCGTCCAGACCGTTGGGATCACCTCGCGCGCGAGCGCCGCGTAGCGGCGGATCGTCTCCGGACTGTCGAGGTACGTGTCGCCGATACGGTAGATGTTCGCGGCGGTGCCCCAGCAGTGCGGTGATGCACCACCCGTTCCCCTGTGCTTCGGCGAGCAGTAGCCGCCATTGGCGCCGATGAACACGTAGGTACCGACAGCCTCGCGCAGCTGCTCCAGCGCGAAGGCGAGCAGGAGCGTTGCGCACGGGATGTAGCGCGGGAAGACCCGCAACGGCGGTGCCTCCCGCACGTCGGTGTGGATGAACTCCGACACCGTGAAGTGTCGAGAGAGGTAGGTGTCGCGCGCTTCCTCCCACGACGACACTTCGTAGAAGTAGCGAGGCAACTCGCGTGCGCGGCCAGAGTGGTCGCACAGGATTCCGCCGGGCATCAGCACGTCCCGATACCGGCGTTCCAGCTGTCGCCCGTCGATGAGACGAAGGGGAAACGTCGAGGAGGTCACGTCAGTCGTCATCGACGCGGTCCCCGACGAGAGCGGCGTACCCGATGTAGGACGCCGCCGCGATGGTGGTCGAACGTCCGGTCGCCGACGGCTCCCATTCCGTGAGCACGGCGACGGCGTATGGCTTCCGATCGGGGAGGTAGACGAGTCCGGCATCGTGCGCGACGGTGGAGATGTCCCCCGTCTTGTTCGCGACGCGGGCGCGACGCGGAAGGCCCGCCGGAATGCCGCTCCGGAATTGCTGCCGATGTAGGATGTCCAGCATCCGTCGTGAGAGCTCCGAGCTGAACGCCCGCTCCTCCCCGATGAGACGCAGGAGTCCGACGAGCCCGCGCGCCGTGACCCGGTTGTTGATCCCGTGCTCGTACGCGGCCTCGTCCTCCACGCCGCGCCGAAGGTCGATCCCCTCGAGCCCGTATTCCTCGAGCGCCCGCTGCACGACCTCGAGGCCGACGAGGTCGAGCAGGAGATTCGTCGCGAGGTTGCTGCTCGACGTGATCATGTGCTCGGCGAGCTCGGAGACGCGAAGCGTCCGGCCGATCTCGCGGTGCACTTCGCCGTTGGAGTCGCGATCGACGCGGACGCGGTAGGGCGAGCCGTCGAATGCGCTGATGAATCGGTTACGCACGTGCACCCGCGACTGTGGCAGCAGGTCGCCGCGGTGGATCGCGCCGTACACCCCCACGAGCACGGCGAGCTTGATGGTGCTCGCGGCGTGGAACCAGCGGTCGCCGTGCTGCTCGAACTCCAGTCCGGACTCGAAGTCAGAGATCGCAACCGCGAGGCTTCGGGCGCCGCTCAGCGTCTCGAGCTCACCGAATCGCTCCCGTAGCTCGCTGGGAGAGCGGAGCGACGGGACCGGTGGGCGACGAGGGACGCGGATCGACATGGCGAGCGAGACAGTCGCAATGCCAGTGCCGAAACTTACTGATCAGGCCGCCAGGGCCGCTTCAGGGTGCGACGGTGCGCGTCGTCCACTCCTCCATCCTCCGCTCGAGAATGTCGAGCGGCAGCGCGCACTGGCTCAGGAGCTCGTCATGGAAGGCCCGGATGTCGAAGCGCGCACCCTGTTGGCGCTCGGCGCGCGCGCGCATCGCGCGCATCGCCAGCTCGCCGCTCTTGTACGCGAGCGCCTGCGCCGGCATCACGATGTAGCGATCGACCTCACTCGTGATGTCCTGCTTCGTCTTGGCGCTGTTGGCTTCGAAGTACGCGATCGCCTGCTCTCTCGTCCACCCGAACTCGTGGATGCCGGTGTCGAGCACGAGACGGATCGCCCGCCACATCTCATATGTCAGCTGGCCGAACTTGGAGTAGGGATCGCGATAGAGCCCCAGCTCGGAGCCGAGGCTCTCCGCGTACAACCCCCACCCCTCCGTGAACGCCGTGTAGCCCGAGTAGCGGCGGAACGGCGGCAGGTCGTTCATCTCCTGGGAGAGCGCGATCTGGAGATGGTGGCCAGGAACCGCCTCGTGCGCCGTGAGCGCCTCCATCTCCCAGATCGGCCGCGAGTCGAGCTTGTACGTGTTCACGACGTACATGCCCGGCAGATGTGCGTCGGGCGAGCCCGACATGTAGTACGCCGTCGTCTGCGAGGGCGCGGCGTACGAGGGAATCGTGCCGACCCCGTACGTGAGGCGCGGCAGACGGCCGAAGAGGCGGGACAGCTCGGGGTCGATACGCTTGGCGATGTCCCTGTACGCACGCACGAGGCTCGCGGAGTCCTTCATGAAGAAGCGCGTGTCGGTGCGGAGCATGGCCACGAACGACGCGAAGTCCCCAGTGTATCCGGACGCGCGGATCGCCGTGTCCATCTCGGCACGGATGCGCTTCACCTCGGCGAGGCCGAGCGCGTGGATCTCCGCCGGGGTGCGGCTGGTCGTCGTCTCCAGCTTCACGTTGTATGCGTACCACGCCCGGCCGTCGGGCAAGCTGCTCCACGCGATGCTGGTGCGCGCGCGGGGGACGTACGTGGACCTCAAGTACGACGCGAGCGCGCGGTAAGCCGGTCGGACGCGCTCCACATACACGCGAGTGGCCTCGGCGGTCAGCCGCTGCCTGTCGGCTGGCGCGATCGCGGGAGGGAAGCGGGTGAACGGTTCGAGCAGTGCGCTCTGCATCGGCGCCTCGGGCACGAGCTGCTCGAACTGCGCCGGAACGTCGCGCAGCGTCACGCTCGGCGGCGTCACTCCGATCACGAGCCCGCTGTCCAGCAGCGCGCGCGTCTGAGCGAGCACCGTCGGTAGCGCTGCGAGTCGCGTGATGATACGCTCGTACTCCGCGACGCTGCTCGTCGGCATCTTCCCCAACACCCTCGGCACGTACTGCGGTCCTTCTCGCTGCGTGACGGCCAGCAGCTCCCTCGGAAACCGCGCTCCCTCGATGCTCTCGTCGATCGAGCGCTTGAAGATGTCGAAGCTCAGTCGGTCCGACGGACCGAGTCGACGGCGGTCGATCGCGGCGAGCACGAGCAAGCGATCGGCGAGCTCTCGCCTCCGCCGCGCGATCGCGGCGGGCGAGTTGTCGCTCCACCGCTCGTCCTGACCCGGATAGCCAACGTAGGTCGCCGTCTCGGGCGACTCGACGTTCGTGTACTCCCAGTCGAGGTCGAACAGCGCGGCGAGACGCGCGCTGTCAGTCAGCGACGGGCGTGACGCGAGCTGGACGAATCGCTGATGGAAGTCGAGTGTCCTCTGCTGCCCGTGCGCGATCGCGCTCCCGCTCGACAGGGCGGCGGCAATGGCGACGCAGAGCTGGCGGATCGTCACGGCGCCTCTCCCGGCGGCTCCGCCCTGGGCAGGGTGAGTATGAGCGCGGCACCGTGTCCTTCCATGCTGTCGGCACGCAGATCGCCGCCCATGCCGCGGGCGAGGTCGCGGCTGATCGCGAGCCCGAGTCCTGCACCTTCGGCCGACGTCGTCAGCGACCGTTCGAGCTGGACGAACGGCTCGAAGATCAGCTCGAGCTTGTCGGCGGGGATTCCGGGACCGCTGTCGCGCACGATGATCATGACGTCGCCTTCGCGCGCGGCGCGAGTCAGCTGCATCTCGACCTCACCGTGCGCCGGCGTGAACTTCGCCGCGTTGCCGAGCAGGTTGGTCAGAATCTGAATGAGCTTCTCGCGATCGGCCGCGACGTAGATGTCGGCATCGCCGTCCGCCTCGGGCAGGCGTGAGACGAGTGAGATCTGTCGCGCCGCGAACTGCGGCTGCACGAGCGACGCGAGGTCGACGAGCAGGCTGCTCACGAGCACGGGCCGGATGCGGTATTCGACGTGACCCGTCTCGATGCGCGCCAGGTTCAGGACGTTGTTGATGAGTCCCAGCAGGTGTCGCTGTGCGCGCCCGATGCGCTCCAGCGCCTCGCGCTGGTCGTCGGTGACCGGCCCGTGAAGTCCCATCTCCAGGATCTGCGTGTAGCCGCCGATCGCATTGAGCGGTGTGCGCAGCTCGTGGCTCATCACGGCGAGGAAATCACTCTTCGCGCGGTTGGCGCGTTCGGCGAGGACGCGCGCGTCGAGCGCCGCGCGATGCAGCCTGGCGTTGTCCACGGCGAGCGCCGCGCGCCGCGCCAGCTCGATCGCGAGCGCGAGATCCGCGTGCCCGTAGCGCCGTCCGGACTCCGCAGCGATCAGCGTGAGTGCGCCGAGGGTGCGGTCGTGCGCCACGAGCGGCACCACGATCGCCGAACGAATTCCCACTTCGCGGATGATGCGCAGATGCTCGGCGTCGACCGCGCCAGCGACGAGGAGCTCGTCCGGGATCTCGGGATAGAGCTCCGGATCGCCGGTGCGGATGACGTTGGGGCTGCCTGTGGCCGCGTCGGGATTTGGCGGGTAGCGGCGACTCACCTCCCGCGCCCATTTCACCTTCTCGGGATCCGCATGCGCCACCGCGAGCTGCACGAGTGCACCGTCGTCGCCGACGATCTCGACGCTGCACCAGTCGGCCAGCTCGGGCACCACGAGTCTCGCGAAGTCGTTGAGGGTGCGCTGAAAGTCGAGCGACTCGCTTAGCACCTCACTCGCACGGGCGAGATAGCTCGCGGCTTCCTCGGCCCGCTTTCGCTCAGTGATGTCCTTCCACTGGGTCGCGAGTCCGCCGTCGGGCAACGGATAGCAATACAGCAGCGACCACTGATAGCCGTTCGGGCTGCGCGCCTCGAACGAGACTGGTCGCCGCTCCGCCGACGCGCGGCGCATCTCGCGCTCGACCGGTGTGCCGACGATCGCGGGATACACGTCCCACACGACCTTGCCGATCAGGTCGTCCGTCGACCGGCCGTCGGCGCCGAGAAGCTCCGCCGCCTTCGCGTTGATGAAGCGGAATCGCCACGCCGCGTCCTGCACCACGAATGGATCAGCGATGCTCTCGAGGATGTCGCGCGAGAAGCGCTCCGAGGTCTCGGCGGAGGCGCGGGTGGCTTCCGCCTCCGCCAGCGCCTGCTCGAGCTGCTCGTTCGTCTGCTCGAGATCTTCCGTCAGCGACTGCGCTTCCTCCGTCTGCGCCTCGAGCTCCATCGCCTGCTCCTGCAACGTCTGGTTGAGCAGGTCGAGCTCGTGGGTGCGCGCCTCCGCTTCTTCGCGCGCCGCGGACTCGGCGGCGAGCCGTACGGCCTGCTGCTCGGATGCCCGGCGCTCCGTCAGGTCGCGCGTCACCTTCGCGAACCCGATCACCTCGCCGTTCTCGTCGCGGAGTGCCGTGATGACGACGTTCGCCCAGAAGGGCGTGCCGTCCTTTCGCAGCCGCCATCCCTCGTCCTCGAATCGCCCGTCGCGGGTGGCGCCGCGCAGCTCCAACTCGGGCTTTCCGGCCTCGACGTCTTCGCGCGGATAGAACGTGGAGAAATGCCGGCCGATGATCTCGTCCGCTTTATAGCCCTTCAGCTGTTGGGCGCCGACGTTCCAGGTGAGGACGTGGCCGCGCGCGTCGAGCGCAAAGATCGCGTAGTCGCGAACGCTGGCGACGAGGAGGCGATACAGCTCGGCGGGTTCGTCGGCACGCTCGCGATGCCCGGCATCCGGCGATGATTGGGCATCGCGAGAAGCGGTCATCTCGCGCGCACGCGACGGCGCGCGTGTCGGGATGAGGCCGGCGTGCTGGTCATCAGTCGTACTCATGGGGAACGGCAGCGCGTGCTGCACGATGATAGAAGCGTGGTGAAAGCGACGCCAGAGTGCCGGACGCGGCTGGCTCGGCCGTGGTTCCCATGATATTGTCGGCCGATGTCAGGTCGCCCAGCACCCCGACTCGTCGCCCTCGATTGGGGCACGACGTCGCTTCGCGCGTACCTGATGGGGGACGATGGAACCGTGCTCGAGCGGCGAGCGGAGCCGCTGGGAATCCTGCACGTGCCCGAGCGGAACTTCCGCGCCGCGTTCGATGCCATCACCGCAGAATGGCGCGCGAGGCACCCGGCTCTCCCGGCCATCGCGTCGGGCATGATCGGCAGCGCCCAGGGATGGATCGAGGCGCCATACGCGAGCCTGCCGGCCGACGCCGATTCAGTGGCGCGATCGCTCGCGACCGTTCCGGACGTCGGGCTGCGGATCGTGCCGGGCCTCGCGCAGCGCGACCGGGCGCCGGACGTGATGCGAGGCGAGGAGACGCAGCTGTTCGGCGCGATGAGGGAGTTTCCGGCGCTCTCCGACGGGGGCGTCGCCGTGCTGCCGGGGACGCACGCCAAGTGGGCGCGAGTCGCGGGGGATCGCGTCGTCGGATTCACCACCTATATGACGGGAGAGCTGTTCGCGGTGCTGGCGAGGCATTCGATCCTCGGACGGCTCGCTGGTCCGGGTGCGGGTGACGCCGAGCCCGGCAACGCGTTCGCTCAGGGAGTGCGCCACGCGCGCGACGCGTCCGGGGGACTGGCCAGCGTGATCTTCTCGGCGCGGTCCGCGGTGCTGGTTGGCGACCTGCGGGCGGAGGACAGCCTCGAGTACCTGTCCGGAATGCTGATCGGAGACGAGATCAGGACGGGACTGGACGCCGGCGACCAGCCGCGAATGCTCATCGGGGAACCCGCCCTCTGCGCCCGCTACGCCGCCGCATTCGCGGAATTCGGCGTGGGGGAGATCGCCGTGGCCGGAGACACGGCACCCGCCGGACTCTGGGAGATCGCCCTCCGCGCCTTTCCCGAGCTCCAACGAGCGGGCCGATCTTCGCGTAAACCAGTATCCGACTCGATCAATTAGTCAGTCCGGTTGCCCAACTCGGCCACCGCACGCATTCTGTTCGGACGTCTGGATTCGAACGCTCGCCTCGTTCGCTCGCCATCCAACCGCTGCCCACCAACCCATGAGCACCTCACGCCGCACGTTCCTGAAGACCTCGGCGCTGGCCGCCGCTGGTACCGTCCTTCCCGCCCGGTCCTGGGCCAATGTGCTCGGCGCCAATGACGACATTCGTGTCGCCGTGATCGGTCTCAATGGCCGCGGCATGAATCACGTCTCGAGCCTCGCCCGGATCTCCGGTGTGCGCGTCGTCGCGCTCTGCGATCCCGACACGGCGGTGCTCGAGAGAGCGAAGACCCGCGGCAAGCTGCCCGAAGCGAAGACCTACACCGACATCCGCGAGCTGCTCGCCAACAAGGACATCGACGCCGTGACGATCGCGACGCCGAACCACTGGCACTCGCTCGCCGCGATCTGGGCGGTGCAGAACGGCAAGGACGTCTACGTCGAGAAGCCGGTCTCGCACAACGTGTGGGAGGGTCGCCAGCTGGTGAACGCGGCGAAGAAGTACAACAAGGTCGTGCAGGCGGGCACGCAGATCCGCTCCGGCGAGGGGCTGCAGGAGGCTGTGCAGTGGATTCGCGCCGGTAACCTCGGCAAGATCACGGCGTCTCGCGGCTTCTGCTACAAGCGCCGCGACAGCATCGGCAAGACGACCGGTCCGCAGCCGATCCCGGCGACGGTGAACTACGATCTGTGGACCGGGCCGGCGCCGCTCGTGCCGCCGCATCGCAACAACCCGAAGGTCGGCCCGATCCACTACGACTGGCACTGGGTCTATCTGTACGGCAATGGCGACGTCGGCAACCAGGGGATCCACCAGATGGACGTCGCGCGCTGGTTCCTTGGCGAGTCGGGTCTGCCGCGCCACACGATCAGCATCGGCGGCCGGCTCGGCTACGTCGATGACGGCGACACGCCGAACACGCAGGTCGTCGTCCACGACTACGCCACCGCACCGCTGATCTTCGAGGTGCGCGGACTGCCGAAGAAGGCGGGCGTGCAGGGGGCCGGTGGTGATCCCGCCGCCAATCAGGGGGGTGGCTCACGCGACATGGACAACTATCGCGGCGTGGACATCGGCAACGTCGTCGACTGCGAGGGTGGCAACCTCGTGACGAGAGGCTACTTCGGCGCGGTCGCGTACGACAAGGCGGGGAAGGTCGTGAAGGAGTTCAAGGGTGACGACCGCCACATGCAGAACTTCATCGACGTGATTCGCAGCCGGAAGACGGAGGAGCTGTACGGTCCGATCGAAGAGGGCAACACCTCGAGCGCGCTGTGCCACCTCGGCAATATCTCGCACCAGATCGGCAGCCAGGCAGGGCCGGCGAAGATCGCCGCGCGCATCAAGTCGGACGTGAAGCTCGCCGAGGCGTACGGCCGCATGGTCGAGCACCTGCACAACAACAACGTCGATCTCGACAAGACGCCGCTCACGCTCGGCGTGCCGCTCATCGTCGACGCCAAGAACGAGCGGTTCCTCGGTGCGGACGCGGCACGGGCCAACAAGCTGCTGTCGGCCCAGTACCGCGCCCCGTTCACGGTGCCGTCGATCGTCGCCTGACGCACCGCGCGTCGCCCGATCGGGCACGCGACTTCGAACACCGCCACGCGCATGGAGACGCACCCGCCGTCTCCATGCGCGTGGCGCATCGAGCCCACTCGTCTCGCGGAGGTCCGGCAGCGATGATCGATCCATACCTCGAGCGGCTGCCTCTCGTCGCGATCCTGCGCGGCGTCACCCCTGGTGAAGTCGTCGACGTGAGCTGTGCTCTCGTCGATGCGGGCTTCGCCATCGTCGAGGTGCCGCTCAATTCGCCGCGCCCGCTCGAGAGCATCGAGCGGCTGCACGCGAAGTTCGGCGAGGAGATCCTGATCGGTGCGGGCACGGTCATGACGCCTGCCCAGGTGAAGGAGATCGCGGCGGCGGGTGGGCGGCTGGTCGTGATGCCGCACGGTGACGCCGAGGTCGTGCGCGCCGCGAAGTCGGCCGGCCTCGCGTGCATTCCCGGCGTCGCGACGCCGACCGAAGGATTCGCCGCGCTCGCGAACGGTGCCGACGCGCTCAAGCTCTTCCCGGCCGAGCTGCTCACGCCGGCGGTCCTCAAGTCGCTGCGCAGTGTGTTCCCCACCGCGACGCGGTTCTTCCCCGTCGGGGGGATCACTCCCGACGCAATGGCGAGCTATGTTGCCGCCGGCGCGGCTGGGTTCGGCCTCGGCGGCGCGCTGTATCGCCGCGGCGACGAGCCGTCGCGAGTCGCGGCGAACGCGCGCGACTTCGTCGCCGCATGGAAGCGCCTCCGGAGCGTCGCCGGCTGACGCTCGAATCCCTCGACCACCGATCGGAGCATCGATGAAGATCACCCGCCTCACCACCTTCATCGTCCCACCGCGGTGGTGCTTCCTCAAGATCGAGACGGACGAGGGGATCACGGGATGGGGCGAGCCCGTGCTCGAAGGCCGCGCACACACCGTCGCCACCGCGGTCGACGAGCTCTCCGATTACCTGATCGGCAAGGATCCCGCGCTGATCGAGGATCACTGGACGGTGATGTACCGCGCCGGCTTCTATCGCGGCGGAGGGGTGCACATGAGCGCCTTGGCCGGGATCGACCAGGCGCTGTGGGACATCAAGGGGAAGACGCTCGGCGTTCCGGTGCACGCTCTGCTCGGCGGACAGCTGCGCGACCGCATCCGCGTCTATTCATGGATCGGCGGCGATCGCCCCGCTGACACGGCGACGATGGCGCGCGACTGCGGCGCGCGCGGCTTCTCGGCGGTGAAGATGAACGCCACCGAGGAGATGCAGTTCGTCGACTCGCACGCCAAGGTGGACGCCGTGCTCGCGCGCGTGCAGGCGATCCGCGACGCGATGGGGCCCGACTTCGGGATCGGCGTCGACTTCCACGGCCGCGTGCACCGGCCGATGGCGAAGGTCATCGCCAGAGAGCTCGAGCCGTTCCGCTTGATGTTCATCGAGGAGCCCGTGCTCTCGGAGCATTCGGAAGCGCTCAAGGAGATCGCGAACCACTGCTCCACGCCGATCGCGCTCGGCGAGCGGCTGTACTCGCGGTGGGACTTCAAGCGCATCCTCTCCGAGGGGTACGTCGACATCGTGCAGCCCGATCCCTCCCATGCCGGCGGCATCACCGAGACGAGAAAGATCGCCGCGATGGCCGAAGCCTACGACGTGGCGCTCGCGCTTCACTGCCCGCTGGGCCCGATCGCTCTCGCCGCCAACCTGCAGCTGGATGCCGTGTGCTACAACGCGTTCATCCAGGAGCAATCGCTGGGCATTCACTACAACACCACGAACGACCTGCTCGACTACATGAAGGATCCCTCGGTGTTCGCGTACCGCGACGGATACGTCGCCATTCCGCAGGGACCGGGGCTGGGCATCGAGATCGACGAGGAAGTCGTGGAGCGGATGTCGCGAACGGGACATCGGTGGCGCAATCCGGTGTGGCGACACCCTGACGGGAGCTTCGCCGAGTGGTAGCCGAGGGAGACGTCGCGGCCGGCGGTGAGCGTCCGACGCGGTCGCGGTTCGCGATCATGGTGCTGCTGTTCGTCAGCGTCACGATCAATTACCTCGACCGCAGCAACCTCTCGATCACGGCGCCGGCCATGCGCGAGTCCCTCGGACTCGACACGGCGCAGATGGGCTACGTGCTCTCGGCGTTCGGATGGACGTACGCGTTCCTGCAGATCCCGGGCGGCTGGCTGGTGGACCGAGTCGCGCCGCGCGTGCTGTTCGCGGTGCTGATCGTCGCGTGGTCGACCGCCACGATCATGCTCGGATTCACGGCGGGAGTCGCCGGCCTGATGGCGATGCGCATGCTCGTCGGTGCGCTGGAGGCGCCGTCGTACCCGATCAACAACCGCGTCGTGACGACGTGGTTTCCCGAGCGCGAGCGCGCCACGGCGATCGGCTTCTACACGTCGGGGCAGTACGTCGGCATCGCGTTCCTCACCCCCGTGCTCGTGTGGATTCAGACGCGCTTCGGCTGGCAGATGGTGTTCGTCGCCACCGGTGCGATCGGAGTCGTGTGGGGATTCGCATGGTACGCGCTCTACCGCCCGCCGCACGAGTTTCCGGGAACGAACGCCGCGGAGATCGATCAGATTCGGCGCGGGGGCGGTCTCGTAGACCTCGACCGTGTGCAGCGCGAGAGACGACCCTTCTCCGGCGCCGACCTCGCGCACGTGCTCAGCTCGCGCAAGCTGTGGGGCGTGTATCTCGGCCAGTTCGCGCTCACGTCCACGCTCTGGTTCTTCCTGACCTGGTTTCCGACCTACCTGGTACAGGCGCGGGGGATGGGCTTCGTGAAGGCGGGCTTTCTCGCCTCGCTTCCCTTCCTCGCCGCGTTCGTCGGCGTGCTGAGCTCCGGCCTGCTCTCCGACGCGATGGTGCGGCGCGGCGCCTCGCTGGGGACGGCGCGCAAGGTGCCGATCGTCGCCGGTCTCCTGCTCTCGACCAGCATCGTCGGTGCGAACTTCGCGAATCGGCCTGCGACGATCGTCGCCTTCCTGGCGCTTGCCTTCTTCGGCAATGGGCTGGCCTCCATCACCTGGTCGTTGGTGTCGGCCATCGCCCCGGAGCGACTGCTCGGCCTCACCGGAGGAGTGTTCAACTTCTTCGGCAATCTGTCCGGGATCACCGTGCCGATCGTGATCGGGTATCTCGCGCGCGACTACGGTTTCTCGGCGGGACTCGCGTACATCGCGGTGCTCGCCCTCCTCGGAGCGCTCTCGTACGTGTTCATCGTCGGGAAAGTGGAGCGGCTTCCCGATCGCGACGCCGTCGTCGCACGATAGATGCGCCGAATCAACGCAACCATCGGCACGAGTGTCCCGTAGTCACTTCGCGAGACCCTTCGGGCCGCGGGCCCCGGATTGCCACTTCCGGCGCACCCCTCGAACTTGCCTCACCACGCCGACGCCACCCGTCGCGCGCGACGAGACCAACGGACGTCCAACCTTTCCCCGGTACAGTCCACAATGCGTGTCCAACGTACGAAAGGCGCTTCCCTGGCGCGTCTGACCTCGGTCGGCTCCGTCGGAATCCTCGCGGCGCTCGCCTGTCAGTCGGCCTCGGTGCCCGAGCCATCCACGGCTCCCGTCGCCGCCGCCGCCCCCGTCCGGGCACTGGTATCGGTGCCGATCCCGCCGTTCACCGCGACCACGGTGAAATTCTCGGCGGACTCGGCCATGAAGCTGTCGCAGGCCGGCCGGGCTACCGTTTCGGCGCCGCTCGCGCCCGGACTCGAGCTGAGCCTCTGGGCGCCCGAGGGAATGATCGCCGATCCGATTGGCATCTCGTTCGACGACCGCGGGCGGCTGTACGTGACGCAGACCGCTCGCACCGACAACGACGAGATCGACATCCGCGGCCATCAGGACTGGATGGTCTCGTCCATCACGTTCAAGGACATCGAGGACAAGCGGGCGTTCTACCAGCGCGTCCTCGCGCCGGAGAACAGCGCGAAGAACACGTGGCTCGACGACCGCAACAAGGACGGCTCGAAGGATTGGAAGGACCTGACGTTCAACAAGGAGAAGCTCTGGCGCGTCGAGGACACGAACGGCGACGGCGTCGCCGATCAGTCCCAGCTCGTGCTCGAGGACTTCAACGACCTCGTGTCGGACGTGATCCACGACGTGCTGGCGTACAAGAACGACGTCTACGTCACCGTGTCGCCTGATCTCTGGCGGCTCAAGGACACGAACAACGACGGCGTGTTCGACGCGAAGGAGTCGCTGTCGCACGGCTCCGGTGTGCACATCGGCTTCGGGGGGCACGGGCACTCCGGTCCCACTGTCGGCCCCGACGGGCGGCTCTACTGGAAGCAGGGCGACCTGGGCGTGAACATCACCACGCGCGAAGGGCGCAAGCTGTCGAACCCGAACAGCGGCGTGATCCTCCGCGCGAACCTCGACGGCACGGAAGAGGAGATCTTCGCCAGCGGGTTGCGCAATCCTCAGGAGTTCGACTTCGACGAGTACGGCAACCTGATCGCGCCTGACAACGACGGCGACCATCCGGGCGAGACGGAGCGTCTGGTCTACATCGTCGACGGGATGGACAGCGGCTGGCGCATCAACTGGCAGTTCGGCAAGTACGTGGATCCGGACAACAACACGTACAAGGTCTGGATGGAAGAGAGCATGTTCAAGCCGCGCTTCGCTGGTCAGGCGGCGTGGTTTACTCCTCCGGTCGCCGCCTGGCACTCCGGTCCCTCCGGCTTCGCGCACAATCCGGGCACGGCGCTCGGCGACGCGTGGAAGGGCTACTTCTTCAACTCGGTGTTCACTGGCGCGCCCGCACGCGCCAGCATCCAGGCGTTCAAGCTCGACCCGCAGGGCGCCGGCTTCAAGCTGGCGAAGGACACGGCGGTGGTGCAGAACCTCCTCGTGACCGGCGTGACGTTCGGTCCCGATGGCGCGCTCTACCTCGCCGACTGGATTCAGGGATGGGAGCCGAAGCAGCGGGGACGCATCTGGAAACTCGACGTGGCCGCCAGCGCGGCGAATCCGCTCCGCGCGGAGACGAAGACGCTGATCGCCGCGGACTTCAAGACGAAGTCGGTCGCCGACCTCACGGCACTGCTGCGTCACGCCGACATGCGTGTTCGCACGAAGGCGCAGTTCGAGCTCGTCGATCGTGGCTCGTCCGCCGAGCTGCTCGCGTCGGCTCGTCAGACCGACAATCAGCTCGCGCGCATTCACGCCATCTGGGGACTTGGCCAGCTCGCGCGGAAGGGCGGACGCCAGGCTTCCTCGCTGGTGCCGCTTCTGAAGGACAACGACGTGGAGATTCGCGCGCAGGCGGCCAAGCTGCTGGGCGATCTCCGCTACGGCGCCGCCGCGTCGACGCTGTTGCCGATGCTCGGTGATGCGTCGCCGCGCGTTCGATTCTTCGCCACGGAAGCGCTTGGCCGCGTCGCTCACGGGCCGGCGTTCCAGCCGATCGTGGCGATGCTGGCGGCCAACAACGACGAGGACGTCTATCTCCGGCACGCCGGCGCCCTCGCGCTCTCGCGCATCGGTCCCGCCGACGCGATCGCCGGGCTCTCGACGAACCCGTCGCGCGCCGTGCGCATCGCCGCCGTCGTTTCTCTTCGCCGTCTGAAGGACGCGGGCGTCGCGCGCTTCCTCGCGGATCAGGACGAGTACATCGCCACCGAGGCCGCGCGCGCCATCAACGATGATGGCGGCATCCCGGGTGCACTGCCGCAAATGGCCGCCGCGCTCGAGAGCAAGTTCAGTGGAGAGCCGTTCGTGCGGCGCGCAATCAACGCCAACCTCCGCGTCGGCACTGCCGAGGCGGCGCAGCGCGTCGCGCGGTATGCCGGCGGCACGGCGGGCAACGACGAGATGCGCGCCGAGGCGATCTCCGTGCTGGGCGTATGGCCGAAGCCGTCGATCCTCGACCGCGTCGACGGCACGCACATCGGTCCGATGCAGCGTGACTCGGCCGCGGCGCGCGCCGCGCTGGCAACGCTCGTGCAACCGATCTTCGCCACCGGAAGCGCGCCGCTGCAGGTGGCGCTCGCCGAGGCGGTCGGCCGGCTGCGCGTGATGGAGGCCGGCCCGACGCTGCTCGCGAAGGTGCAATCGGCGCCGACGACGGACGTCCGCATTGCGGCGCTGCGCGCTCTCGCGGCGATGCGCCACGAGTTGGTCGCGCAGGCGGTGCGCGGCGCGCTGCAGGACAAGGACGCGCCCGTGCGCATGGCCGCACTCACCGCGATCCCGCCACTCAATCTGCCCGAGGCCACGACGATCGAGCTGCTGTCGTCGGTCGTCGGCAAGGGCTCGATCGCCGAGCAGCAGTCTGCGCTCCAGGCGATGGGTCAGGTGCCCGGCGCGACTGGCCGCGAGGCCATGACACGGCTCGTCCAGCAGATGGAGGAGGGGAAGCTGGCACCGGAGATCCAGCTGGACGTGGCGGAAGCGGCGCGCGCGTCGAAGGATCCCGCACTGATCGCGCGACTCGACAAGCTCGCCAACAAGCCGGGCGCCAAGCCCGTCGACGTGTACGCGGACGCGCTCCGTGGTGGTGACGCACGGCGAGGAGCACGCGTGGCCTTCCAGGCGCCGGCTGCGCAGTGCACACGATGCCACAGCTTCGGCGGCCCGGGCAACAACGTCGGACCAAATCTGTCGGGCGTGGCGTCACGGCTGTCGCGCGAGCAGCTGCTGGAGGCGCTCGTGGATCCGAGCGCTCGCATCGCCCCGGGCTTTGGCCCGGTGCAGTTGACGCTCAAGGGCGGCAAGAAGATGTTCGGCACGCTCAAGGACGAGACGCCGACGCACGTCGTCGTGGATGCGAGCGGCGATCAGCGCGTCGCGAAGTCCGACATCACCGCGCGCGTGAATGGCCCCTCGGCGATGCCGCCCATGGGCACGCTGCTGTCACGCCGCGAGATCCGGGACGTCGTGGAGTATCTGAGCACGCTCAAAGCGCCGTGACGAC
>DATEOG010000304.1:0-2285 GCA_035274345.1 Gemmatimonadaceae bacterium | reverse complement strand
GCGTGTACACGCTGTCCAGCTGGTCCGGGCGGAACAGCTTCTCCTCCCGCCGGGTGCCGCTCGTCGCGATGTCGATCGCGGGATAGATCCGCTTCTCCGCCAGGCTTCGGTCGAGCTTGATCTCGCTGTTGCCGGTGCCCTTGAACTCCTCGAAGATCACGTCGTCCATCCGCGATCCGGTCTCGATCAGCGCGGTGGCGATGATCGTCAGCGAGCCTCCTCCCGATGTGGACGCCACGGCGCGTGCCGATCCGAAGAATGCTTTCGGCTTCGCCATCGCCTGCGAGTCGAGTCCGCCCGACATCGTGCGCCCCGTGCCGCGCTCCGCCGTGTTGTGCGCGCGCGCCATGCGGGTCAGCGAGTCGAGCACGATCACGACGTCGCGTCCCTGCTCGACGAGACGCCGAGAGCGCTCGAGCACCATCTCGGTCACCTCGACGTGCCGCGCCGCAGGCTGGTCGAAGCTCGAAGCGATCACCTCGCCAACCCCCCACGAGATCGCCTCGCTCACTTCCTCTGGACGCTCGTCGACGAGCAGGATGAGCAGCGCGGCCTCGGGATGGTTGATCGCGATCCCTTCGGTGATGCCGTGAAGCAGCGTCGTCTTGCCGGCTCGCGCCGGCGCCACGATGAGCGCACGCTGCCCGTAGCCGATCGGCGCGATGAGATCGATCGCCCGACGGATCAGCTCCGGGCCGCCCTTCGCCGGTCTTCCCGTCTCGAGGTAGAGCTTCCGCTCGGGGTACGTCGCCGTGAGCGTATTGAACTCGGGGCGCCGCAGCGCCGCCTCCGGCGGACCGCCATTGATCGACGTGATCTCGATCAGCGCCGTGCGGCCGCGCGGATCCCGGCCCGTCGTCCCCGCGATCAGGTCGCTCTTTCGCAGGCCGTGCTGGCGAACCACGAAGGGCGCGACGTACGCGTCGCCGGCGTCGGCGAGGTAGCTCGCCTGAGCGCGGCGCACGAAGCCACCGTCGCGCGCGGGATCGAACCACCCGATCGTCTCACCGGTCGGGACCAGCTGCACCGGCTGCACATTACCAGGCTGGCGCTCGCCCTGCGGGTGACCCTGGCCCTGTTCGCGACGGCCTCGGCCCCGATTTCGGCGCCCGCGTCGTCCGTTCTGACGTTCCTGGAATCCACCCCCTTCGCGTGGTGGTGCGTAGCCGCCGCCATCGAGGCGGGGATTCGGCATGGCGACCTGG
The DNA here is from genome assembly GCA_035274345.1 of Gemmatimonadaceae bacterium. GTDB lineage: Bacteria > Gemmatimonadota > Gemmatimonadetes > Gemmatimonadales > Gemmatimonadaceae > AG11. Next base: position 1,080 of record DATEOG010000304.1, on the reverse strand, counting down.
GGAGCGGCGGCGGATGCCGCAACTGGCGCCGACTCGGAGTTGCCTCCCGACTCCATCTGAGCCGGGGGGGGCGCTGGCGGAGGTGGCGGCGATGAGTCGGGCGGCGGCGCGGCTGGTGTCGCCAGCTCGCTGGAGCGCGGCACTCGATCGTTCGGTGCGTCGCTCGCTTCGCCCGGTCCGTCGCGATAGGGGTTCGGCTCGCCCTGTTCGGCGGCGGGACGGGCGGTACGGGGTCCGCGGCCACGACGGGGGGGACGCCGGCGTTCGTTCATGCAGGTGCTGTCGGTCAGGGTGAATGCTCGCGAGGCACGCGTTGGCGTGCTCGCGGAAATGCTCGATGCGAGTGCCCCGATCGCGCCTTCGCGGACGGAACGTGTTCTCGCGGGAATGCCACGCGGCATGCGCCGCCGGCAGATCGTCGATGTTGGATAAAGAGCGACGCGACTGGTGCTTTTTTGCCTCGATCGCCTGCCGACGCGGATCCCTCACGCGGGGTCAGGCAACGGTCCTACAAGGGGGCGCGGCGATCTCGCCTCGTGCACCCCAACTTCCGGGGACACTGGTCCGGCCGCGCATCGATGCTCGGTCGGTCGACGCGGAGCGCTGTCGTACCGACGGACGCAACGAGTATGGTTAACTCCTCCGATTAGCGCAACCCACTCGGTTGGGCTGCGAACTTCATGCCCGCGTCTCGCGCTCCGTCCCCGCTGGGTGTGCCTCAGCCCCACGGGCGCCCGATCTACGCCCCCACGACCCACGCGGGCTTCTGCTCGGGAGAGCATCCCCGAGTAGCTTTCGCGCATGCGCTCCTCCTCCCCAACCGACGTCGGCGCCGCCCTCGACGCCGCCGTGCGCGAGTATCGGCAGCGTGGCGACGTCGGCACACTGCTCGACCAGGTCAAGGCGGTCGTGCGTGAGGCGCCGGCCGAAGCGCTCGGCGACGCCGCTGCCCCGCACATGGACCTCCCCGAAGTGGTGATTCCCGTGTACGAGCGCATCGTCGAGCTGTCGCCGACGGAGGCCCAGCCGATGGTGGTGCTGGCCAACGCGTACTGGCTCACCGGGCGCGGCGCCGAGGTC
>DATEOG010000303.1:0-7529 GCA_035274345.1 Gemmatimonadaceae bacterium | reverse complement strand
GTGGAATCGACGGGCACGCTCGATGCCGACGTGGACCGCATCGTCGCCTCGTATACGACCACGCTCGAGCGCTGGGTCCGACGTGCGCCCGAGCAATATTTCTGGCATCACCGCCGCTGGAAGCATCAGCGGCCGGGAACGCCCCCGGAGCTGGGAGACCCCTCATGAACGAACGCGTGAAGCGGGCGCTGCGCCGCGACGCCCGTGCCTGGTTCGGCATCGGCGTCGTCGTCGCCATCGTGCTGCTCGCGCTGCTCGCGCCACTCGTGTCGCACCACGATCCGCTGGCGATCGACCTGGTGAACCAGCTTCAGGGGCCGTCGCCGGCGCACTGGCTGGGCACGGACATCCAGGGGCGCGACGTGTGGGCGCGGCTCGTGTACGGCTCGCGCGTGTCGCTCACGGCGGGAATCGTCTCGCAGGCCATCGCGCTGCTGCTCGGCCTCACGCTCGGCCTGCTCGCGGGCTACAAGGGCGGCTGGATCGACGAGGTCGTGATGCGCCTCGCCGACGTGACGCTCGCGTTTCCCACCCTGCTGCTGCTCATCGCGATGGCCGCGGCGCTGCAGCCCTCGCTGACCGTGGTGTTCTTCACCATTGGCGTCGTCGGCTGGGCGGGGATGGCGCGACTCGTTCGCGGCCAGGTGCTGGTCGTGCGCCAGCTCGAATTCGTGCAGGCATCCAGGGCCCTTGGCGCGCGCGACGTCCGCGTCGTGCTGCAGCACGTACTGCCGAGCGTCGTCGCGCCCGTGCTCATCGCCGCCACGCTCGGCGTCGCCGCGGCGATCATGGCGGAATCGGCGCTGTCGTTCCTCGGGCTCGGTGTCCAGCCACCGACGCCGAGCTGGGGGTCCATGATCGCCGATGGGCGCGACCTCAATCAACTGCGCAATGCGCCGTGGACGTCCGTGGCCCCGGGGCTGGCGATCGGCGCGGCGGTGCTCGGCTTCAACCTGCTCGGCGACGCGTTGCGCGACGCGCTCGATCCTCGGCACGCGGCGAAGAGCGGAGTGATCGAGGCCCCACCGTCGGCACGCACCTGATGGCATCGTACGACGTCGATCGGCTGCGGCGCGAGGAGTTTCCCTGGGCCGCGGCCGGCGAGGCGGTGTACCTCAACGCGGCCAGCACGGGGCCGCTCCCCGAGCGGACGCTGCGCGCGCAGGCGGAGTTCTCGCGCAAGCGCGCCGCGCCGCACCGGCTCTCGCACGAGGAGCAGTTCTCGGTGCTCGACCGTTGCCGTGCGCTGCTCGCGGAATTGATCGGCGCGGACGCGGGAACGATCGCGCTGTCGGTGAACACCGGGGCAGGGATCAACCTCGCCGCGTGGGGGCTGCCGCTCGGTGCCGGCTCGGTCGTCGTCGTTCCCGATCTCGAGTTTCCGGCGAACGTCTATCCCTGGCTGGCGGCATCGCGGGTGCGAGGGTATGACGTGCGCATCGTGCCGGCACGCGACGGATTGCTCGATGAGGAGGCGCTGTTCGCGGCGCTCGACGAGCCGGGTACGCGTGTGGCGTCGTTGTCGTGGGTCGGCTTCGCCACCGGCTTCGTCGCCGACATACATCGGTTGAGCGAGGCGTGTCGCGCACGCGGGATCTGGCTGGTGGTCGATGCGATGCAGGGGCTGGGCGTGCTTCCCCTCGACGTCGCGCGGACGCACGTGGACCTGATCGCGTGCGGAGGGCAGAAGTGGCTTCTCTCTCCGTGGGGGAGTGGGTTCACCTACGTGCATCCGGACATGCTCGAGGTGCTGGAGCCGCAACCGGTCAGCTGGATGGGTGTGCGAGGCTCCGACGATTTCTCCGCGCTCCTCGACTACGACCTCACCTGGCGCGACGGAGCGCGTCGGTTCGAGCAGATCACGGTGCCCTTCCAGGATTTTGCCGGGATGGCCGCGAGCCTCGAGCTGCTGCGCGAGCTGGGACCACGAGCGGTGGAGGCGCACGTTGCGGCGCGCGTGTCGGAGTTGGCTGAAGGGGCGCGCGAGGCGGGCATCGAAGTGGTGACGCCATCGCGCCGGCGAGCGGGCATCGTCACACTGCGTCCCTCCGACGTCAGGGCGACGAGCGAGCGCCTGCGTGACGCGCGAGTCATCCACTCCGTCCGTGAGGGGACAATCCGGCTGTCCCCTCACTGCTATACGACGAGTCTGGAGATCGAGTCGACGATCCAGCTCCTTGCTGAGTGATCGACTCGCAGGTCGATCAGCAGGAGCGACAGGATCTCTGCCTGCGCGGCGACGCTAGATTGCAGCCGGGCCCGGCGCATATCGCTCGCGCGGGCCGGTGACACTGGAGAATGAATTGATGAGAGAGCTTTCCCGCCGGGGGCATCCAATCTGGCTCTGGCTGCTTGCCCTTGCGCCGTTCGCCGTGCTCATGGCGCGCCAATGGTCCATTGGCTGTGGGATGGTGTGCGGAGATTATGCGCAGTACTACCTGCACGCGGACGCGCTGCTGCACGGGCGATCGTATTCCGACATCGGCTACATCTACACGCAGTACAATCCGTGGATCGGGCCGCCGGCTCAGCCGCCGGGTTTCCCCCTGACGCTCATCCCGATCTTCGCGGTGTTCGGACAGAATCCCACGGCGATCAAGCTTCTGTTGCAGGTCAGCGCCCTGGTGTTCCTGGCGTGCGCAGGGCTGCGAATAGCGCGAACCGACGGAAGGCTGGCGGGCGCCACGGCGGTCATGCTCACCGGCGTGGCGCTCGCATCGATGACCGCGGCCGACAGCGCGATCTCCGATCTTGGATTCTGTGCGCTGTTCTGGGCATTCATCCTCATCGCGGATCGGCCGGGCGACTGGACGAAGGGGCGGATCGCCATGCTCACGCTGCTCGGGCTCGCCGCGATGTCCTATCGGACGGCTGGTGCGGCGCTCATCCCGGCGATCGGCTTGTATGCCGTCACGGGACAGAACCGAAGACGCGCGCTCGTCCCCTTCGTGATCTGGAGCTGCCTGGCTGCCGTCGTGGCGCTTCGCCTCCCCGTGCTGACGTCGGTGCTTTCCCACCTGGAGCTCACGCCGCAGTCGCTGCTGAGCAACATGTCGCGCACCCTCGTGTTGGCCTTGCGGATGTCGATGTTCGAGGCGCTGCTCTATCCGTTCCCGTGGCGCATGGCCAACGGTGTCTATCACGTTCTCGGCCTGCTCGTGATGGCGTGGGGCTTCGTACGGATACTCCGACGCGAATGGCGCTCGATGACCGCGGCGCTGTTCATCGCATACGTGGTGATGCTCGTGCTCGTCCCGGTGCGCGAGACGCGGTACTCGTGGCCCATCCTCCCCGTCTTCGCGTGGGCATTCTACGAGGGTCTCGTGGCATTGTGGGCGCTCCTCCCACGATGGGACGCAGGTCGCGCGCAGCGCGCCGCGTTCGCATCGTCCACCGCGATCGCTCTGGCGTCTGCGGTGCTCGTCTTCCAACGTCCTCCCCGCGACTCGCTGCTCGATCATCCGGAGGTGCACGCGCTCTTCGCACGCGTCGCGGCGCTCCCTCGCTCGCCGGCAACGCGCGTCGTGTTCACGAACCCGCGCGTGCTGACCTGGAAGACCGGAGTTCCCGCGATGGGCACCTTCGAGACCACGACGCCGAACACGATGGCGGAGCTGCGGCGAAATCACATCTCGCACGTCGTGCTCGGCGACCTCGGCGCCGCCCCCTGGCTCGACAGATCGATGCGACGCACGGTCGCCGACTAGGCGGCGGCGTTCTCCCTGGTCTACCGCGATTCCGTCTTCACGATACTGGCGCTCCTGCCGCCCGCAGCGACCGCCGAGCGACCATCCGGCTCTCCTCAGCCTTGATGACCTTCTCCGGAGTCGGGGCGAGCGTGCCGATGGCGCGATGACGGATATGAACTCGCCACCCACGGTCGAGCTACCCGAGCCGACCCAGGACGAGCGGTCCGCGTCGTTCTCCCCGCCGCGCTCCCTCGGCGATCTCTGGCGGACGAGCGTGAAGCTCTCGTCGGGGACGATCGCGCGCGGTGCCATCTGGGGACTGCTCATCACCGGCGGCGGCGTGGGTCTCGGCATGCTGTCGCAGGTGGCGCTCGCGCGACAGTTGGGCACCGCCGGATTCGGCGTGTACCTCTACGTGATGGCGGCGATGAACGCGCTCTCGATCATCGCCCGGCTGGAGCTCGACACCGCGGCGATTCGATTCGTGGGTGCGTATCACGCGACTCACTCATGGGGGCTGCTGCGGGGATTCCTGCACAAGAGCCGTCGATGGGTGAACTCCACCTCCGGCGGGCTCGCGCTCCTCGCGGCGGCCGTCGTGCTCCTGGTGCAGCGCTGGCTTCCGGCGGGCTACACGATCCCGCTGCTGATCGGGTGCCTGATCCTCCCCGCTGCCTCACGGCTCCAGGTCGAAGCGGGCTACCTGCAGGGGTTCCGGCGCGTTCGCGAGTCTCAGGCGCCATTTCAGCTGCTGCGGCCCACGGTCCTCTGCGTCACGGTCCTCGCGGTGGGCGCCAGTGCCTATCGGCTCAGCGTACCCGTCGCCCTGCTGCTGCAGCTGCTCGCCACCACGACGGCGCTCGTCGTGACGATGCGCCTGATGGCGAAGAACACGCCGTCGGAGGTCGGGGACGCCGTGGAGGTCGACGATACGCGCGAGTGGGTGCGCACGATGGGCCCGTTGATGCTCATCGCCATCTCGCAGCTCGTGCTGTCCACGCAGACCGACGTCCTGGTGGTCAATGCATTCCTCGGCAAGGAGGCGACCGCCGTCTACGGAACCGCGAGCCAGCTCGCCGCGCTCAGTGGGCTCGCCTTCACCGCGTTCATGCTCATCGTCCAGCCGCAGATCGCGCGGCTGTATGCGCAGCAGCGCCTCAGCGACCTCCAGCGACTGGTCAGCCTCGTTCAGCTGGCGAGCCTCGCGGTGTCGCTCGCCGCGTTCCTGGGACTGGTCGTTCTCGGAAAGTGGGCGCTCGGCTGGTTCGGTTCCGACTTCCGTAGCGGCTACTCGGTGATGTTGGTCCTCGCCCTCGGCCAGATCTGTCTGTCGACATTCGGCGCCATCGCCGGCTATCTGCTGACGATGACCGGCCATCAGCGAGAGGCGAGTCGCGTGATCCTCGGAACGGCGATCGAGAATCTGGTGCTCCTGCTCGTGCTGACGCCGCTCCTCGGTCTCATCGGCGTCGCGCTTGCCACGGGCATCGCGGTCGTCACGCGCGCCGTGATCCTCGCCGTCATCGTTCGGCGCACCGTCGGAGTGAGCCTGATCGCCGTGCCGAAGCGGCTTGCCGCCTGAGTGCCGGGGTCTCCGCTCAGTCCTTGACGCGAAGCAGCGCGTAGTCGCGCTTCCCCTTGCCCACGACGACGTGACCGCCGCGGAGCAGTACGTCGCCCGCGGCGATATGGCGTTCGGCCCCCGCCACCTTGCGCTTGTTCACCGACACCCCCCCCTGCTCGAGCAGCCGCTTTGCCGCGCCGTTCGACGCCGCGAGCCCCGAGGCGACGAGCAGCTTGAGCACGTCGAACCGAGCGGGGTCGGTGTCGCTCACCAGCGCGTCGCGCGTCACCTCGGCGAACGGCGCCTCTGCGCGCAGCACGCCGAGCGCGTCCTCGCTCAACGCCGTCGCCTCGAGGCCGCCGAAGAAGAACGTCGACACCTGCTCGGCCGCCGCGAGGGCCGGGGCACCGTGCACGCGGCGCGTCACGTCCCGCGCGAGCGCCTGCTGGCCGGCACGCCGCTCCGGCGAGGACGTCGTCTCCGCGTCGAGCGACTCGATCTCGTCTCGCGCGAGCAGCGTGTAGTAGCGCAGGTACCGTCCGACGTCGGCGTCCTCCGTCCCCAGCCAGAACTGGTAGAACGCGTACGGTGACGTGCGCTCCGAGTCGAGCCACACGGCGCCCGCTTCGGTCTTTCCGAACTTCGCGCCGCTCGATGTCGTGACGAGCGGCATCGTCAACGCGTGCGCGTCGGCACCGTCCACGCGGCGGATCAGCTCGATTCCCGCCGTGATGTTCCCCCACTGGTCGCTTCCTCCGAGCTGCAGCGTCACGTCGTCGCGCCGCCGCAGCTCGAGAAAGTCGTACGCCTGGAGAAGCATGTAGGTGAACTCGGTGAACGAGATCCCCGCGTCCATGCGCGAGCGCACCGACTCCTTCTGCAGCATGTAGTTCACCGTGAAGTGCTTCCCAACGTCGCGCAGGAAGTCCACCAGGTGCAGTGGCGTCAGCCACGCCGCGTTGTCGCGCATCCGTGCCGCGTTCGCGCCCTCGAACGTGAGGAATCGCTCGAGCTGACCGTGGATCCCGCGCGCGTTCTCGGCCACCTGCTCGGCGGTGAGGAGCTGTCGCTCGGACGTCTTCCCGCTCGGATCGCCGATCATCCCCGTGCCGCCACCCACCAGCGCCACGGGCCGATGCCCGTGACGCTGCAGGTGAACGAGCACCATGATCGGGACGAGGCTGCCGACGTGCAGGCTGCTCCCCGTTGGATCGAAGCCGATGTACGCCGAAACCGGGCCGGCCGTCAGCGCATCCGGGACCCCGTCGGTGTGCTGGTACACCAGTCCGCGCCATCGTAGCTCGTCGAGCACTCCCCCGTTCGTCTGCATGGCACAAAAGTAGACGCTATGGTGTCCGATTGTCAGGCGACGCGACTCCACGGCCTCGGTGCGGTCGTCCGACGCGCGCATTAACCTTCCCATGTGCGTCCGCGAGGCGTCTGCCCGCCGGACCGACGATTCATCTCCCGCGCTCGATGGACCTTCCGTTCTCGAAGAAATTCCGGCAACGGCATCCGCAGCTCACGCGCGGGCTCGCCGTCGCTGCCACCTTCCTCACGGCGTTCGTCGTCGGGCTCGCCTTCTCGAGTTGGGCGCTCGTGTGCAGGGCGGGGGCGTGTCCAGCGGTCGACGTGCTCGACCAGTACCAGCCCCGCCAGACGTCGAAGCTGTACGCGGCCGACGGTCGTTTCATCGCCGAGCTCGGGCTGGAGCGGCGCACCCTGCTCAAGATCGATCAGATTCCGCCGCTCGTCCGCAACGCGTTCGTGACGGTCGAGGACAAGCGGTTCTACAAGCATTCCGGCGTCGACTGGCTTCGCGTGCCGGGTGCGCTCCTCACCGACATCCGTCGCCGCAGCTTCGCCGAAGGATTCTCGACGATCACGATGCAGCTCGCGCGGAACATCTTTCCCGAGCGGCTCACGCGCGACAAATCGCCGGTGCGCAAGCTGAAGGAGATCAAGGTCGCTCGCGCCATCGAGTCCAAGTACTCCAAGGACCGCATCCTCGAGCTCTACCTGAATCAGATCGCGCTGGGTAACGGCGCCTACGGCATCGAGACGGCCGCGCAGCGCTACTTCGGCAAGTCGGCGCGCGACCTGAACCTCGCCGAAGCGGCGACGTTGGCCGGACTGCCCAAGGCCCCCGAGCGGTACAACCCGCGCCGTTCTCCCGAGCGCGCCATCCAGCGCCGCAACACGGTGCTGGAGATCATGCGCGCGCAGGAGGTGGTGAGCAACGCCGACGCGAGCCTCGCCAAGGCCTATCCCCTTCA
>DATEOG010000302.1:0-9255 GCA_035274345.1 Gemmatimonadaceae bacterium | reverse complement strand
GCAACCCTCCTCGCGGCAAGCGCCGCTCAGGCGCAGGGCGATTCCGCAGGCACGCTTCGACTGGCCCGGCTGTTCGGAGAGCGGATGGTGCTGCAGCGAGACGCGGGCGTGCCCGTGTGGGGCTGGAGTGCGCCCCGCCGCGCGGTCACGGTGGCGCTCGATGGTGTGTCCCGCAGTGCGACGGCGTCGGCGTCGGGCGCGTGGCGCGTCGTGCTCCCGCCTCGGCGCGCGGGCGGGCCTCACAGACTCGTCGTGCGCTCGGGGACGGACAGCGTCGTGCTTCGCGACGTCCTCGTCGGCGACGTGTGGGTCGCGTCGGGCCAGTCGAACATGGAGTGGCCGCTCGTCAATACGCAGAACGCCGCCGCGGCGATCGCGGCCGCGAACGATCGATCGATCCGGCACTTCAAGGTGCCGATCTCGTTCGCGAAGGCTCCCGAGGTCGATCTCGCCGGCGGATCGTGGGCGGTCGCCGATTCGCAGCACGCAGGATCGTTCAGCGCGGTCGCGTACTACTTCGCCCGCGACCTCCGCAAGTCGGTGGACGTGCCGATCGGCATCATCAACACCACGTGGGGAGGGAGCCGGATCGAGACGTGGATGAGTCGCGCCGCGCTCGGCCTCGACAGCGCCTCCTGGGCTGCGACGTGGGCGGAGGAGGAGGCGTCACAGCGGCGTTTCGTCGAGCGGCTGCGCGCGAAGATCGGTGACATCCCGAAGACGGATCCCGGCCTCGTCGACGGTCGTGCCGTGTGGGCCGACCCCGCGCTCGACGAGACAGGCTGGCAGCCCGTCGCCGTGCCGAAGCTCTGGGAGCAGCAGGGCTACGATGGCCTCGACGGCGTCGTGTGGTATCGCGTCGCCTTCGACCTCTCGGCCGAGGAGGCAACGCGAGGAGTGCGCCTCGGGCTGGGCGCGATCGACGACAACGACATCACGTGGGTGAACGGCGTCGAGGTCGGCCGCACGAACAACTACAGCGCTCCGCGCGCGTACGACGTGCCTGCGCGTGCGCTGCGCGCGGGACGCAACGTGATCGCGGTACGCGTGGAAGACACCGGCGGGGGCGGCGGCATCTGGGGCGACCCCGCGGCGGTGTTCCTCGACGTCGGCGGCGCTCGCCGTCCGATCGGCGCGGGCTGGAAGCTGCGCGTCGGCAGCGCGTCGCTCCAGCCGGACGGCCAGCACATCAACAAGGTGCCGACGGTCGTCTACAACAAGATGGTCCATCCCCTGCTCGGCTTCCCGATCAAGGGCGTGATCTGGTATCAGGGCGAGTCGAACGCCGACAGTGCGGCGGACGCACGGAAGTACGCGCCGCTGTTCACGACGATGATCGAGCGCTGGCGGCGCGAGTGGGGCGTTGGTGACTTCCCCTTCCTGTGGGTGCAGCTCGCGAACTTCATGGCGCCCGACGCCGAGCCGCCGGCGCAGAGTGCGTGGGCGATTCTCCGCGACGCGCAGACGGCGACGCTCGCCGTGCCGAAGACGGGTCAGGCGGTGATCATCGACATCGGCGAGGAGAAGGACATCCATCCGCGCAACAAGCTCGACGTCGGCACCCGGCTCGCGCTCGCGGCGCGGCACGTGGCGTACGGGCAGCCGGTGGAACACATCGGGCCGACGCATCGCTCGCACGTCGTGCGCGGCAACGGGATCTCGGTGCAGTTCGATCACGCGGGCGGTGGTCTCGTGACCCACGCGAGCGACGGCACCGTCGGCGGCTTCGCGATCGCCGGCGCGGACCGTCGCTTCGTGTGGGCGGACGCGCGCATCGAGGGAGATCGCGTGATCGTGTCGAGCCCGCAGGTGCCGTCGCCGGTGGCGGTGCGGTACGCATGGGGCAACAACCCCACGAAGGCGAGCCTGTACGGCAACGCGGGGCTGCCCGCGGTGCCATTCCGTACGGACGCCTGGTAGCCTCGCCTCTTACCGGGGCCATCCGAGCGAACGAGATTTCCGCCGCCTGAAGTCCAACCCGCTGTTCCTCTTCGAGGACGCGCTCCCGGATCTGTACCGCACGGGCGCGACTCGCTGACCCCACCCACCCAACGGACCGACTTCGTCATGACGAGATTCAAACTCGCCGTACCCCTGGTGTGTGCTCTCGTCGTTGCGGCGCCACGCGCCGCGAGCCAGTCACCGGATGCGAGCGCGCAGCGCATCGAGCGTCTGGTGCGCCAGATGACGCTGGAAGAGAAGGTCGGCCAGATGACGCAGCTCGGGCTGCAGGTGATCCTCAGCCGCCCAGGCGGTCCGGGTACGCCGGCGGTGATCGACTCGGCGAAGCTGCACGACGTCGTCGTGAAGCGCGGCGTCGGCGCGCTGCTCAACGTCGCCTACGTCGCCATGTCTCCCGAGGAGTGGCGCGCCGCGAACGACATGATCGCGCGCTTCGCCGCTCGCTCGCGTCTCAAGGTTCCGGTGGTGTACGGGATCGACGCGGTGCACGGTCAGCACTATCAGACGACGAGCACTATCTTCCCGCAGAACATCGCGATGGCGGCGACGTTCAACCCCGGCCTCGTGCGTCGGTCCAGCGAGATCACCGCCTACGAGACACGCGCCAGCGGCATCGCGTGGAACTTCGCCCCCGTGCTCGACCTCGGGCGTCACCCTGCGTGGCCCCGCTACTACGAGACCTTCGGCGAGGATCCGTACGTCGCCTCGGTGCTGGGACGCGAGGCGGTGCTCGGCAACCAGCTCGATCCCTTCCCCGCCATCAACGCGCTGCTCGGCACAAACGCGGCGCGCCCGCGGATCGGCGGCCGCGTGTTCGTCGCCGCGTCGGCCAAGCACTTCCTCGGCTACTCGATGCCGCTCAGCGGCAAGGACCGCACGACGGCGTGGATTCCCGAGCGGGAGCTGCGCGAATACTTCCTGCCGAGTTTCCGAGCCGCGATTCAGGCGGGGATCAGCACCGTGATGGTGAACTCGGCGGACATCAACGGCATCCCGGTGCACGTCGACCGGCGCATCCTGACGGATCTGCTGCGCAGGGAGCTGGGATTCACCGGCGTCACCGACAGCGATTGGGAAGACATCATCCGGCTCTACCGCGTCCATCGCGTCGCGAAGGACAACAAGGACGCGGTGCGACAGGCGGTGATGGCCGGCATCGACATGAGCATGGTGCCGGACAACTGGTCGTTCACGGACGATCTCATCGCGCTCGTGAAGGAGGGCGCGGTGCCGATGTCGCGCATCGACGAAGCGGTGAGGCGGATTCTGCGCCTCAAGTCCGACCTCGGGCTGTTCGAGAACCCGCTTCCCGAGCCGTCGATGATCGCGAACATCGGCGCGCCGGCCTTCCAGGCGGTGAGCCGCGACGCGGCGGCGGAGGCGATCACGCTGCTCAAGAACGAGGGCGGCCTGCTGCCGCTCGCGAAGACGGCGAAGGTGCTCGTCACCGGCCCGACGGCGAACCACGTCCCCGCGATGTACGGTGGCTGGTCGTACACCTGGCAGGGCACCGACACGCTGATGTACCCGAAGGGGATCAAGACCCTGCTCGACGCGGTGCGCGACAAGGTCGGCGCGGCCAACGTCACCTACGTGCCCGGTGCGAGCTTCACCGACACGCTCGACGTGGCGGCGGCCGTCACCGCGGCGCGTGGCGCCAACGTGGCGATCGTCGCCATCGGCGAGGGCGCGTACGCCGAGACGCCGGGCAACATCGATGACATCACGCTGCCGCAGGGGCAGCTCCGACTGGCGCGCGCGATCGAGCAGGCGGGAGTGCCGGTGGTGCTCGCGCTCTATCACGGTCGGCCGCGCATCCTGCGCGACGCCGTCGACGGCGCGCGCGCGATCGTGACGGGCTACGAGACGGGCCCGTACGGCGGCGAGGCGATGGCCGGCGTGCTGTTCGGCGACATCAATCCGAGCGGCAAGCTTCCCTTCTCCTGGCCGCGCTTCACCAACGCCATCCTCATTCCGTACGATCGCGCACGCGGGGCCGACATCGGCGGCACGGACACCACGAACCGCGGCTACAACCCCGAGTGGCCGTTCGGCCATGGGCTCTCGTACACGACGTTCGCGTACTCCAACCTGCGCGTGGCGACGCCGACCGTCGGCCCGCGCGACTCCGTGCGCGTGTCGGTGACCGTGACCAACACCGGCCAGCGCGCCGGCAAGGAGAGCGTGCTCCTGTACGTGCGAGACGTCGTCGCGTCAGTGACTCCGCCCGTCAGGCGGCTGCGCCGATTCGAGAAGATCTCGCTCGAGCCCGGCGCGTCGCGGACCGTGAGCTTCTCGCTCGCGGCTCGCGAGCTCAGCTTCGTTGGGCGAGACGACAGGCTCGTCCTCGAGCCCGGTGCATTCGAGGCGATCGTCGGCACGCTCACGGCGCCCTTCGAGGTGACGAACCGGCCCTGACGGTCGCGGCTGCACGTCTCTTGCCCTGCTCGCCGTCCATCACCCACACGGACGGCGAGATGACCATGGGAGTCAGATACGTATCGACGATGGCGACGGCCGCGCTCGCCCTGGCGGTCGCCGCCTGCACGATCGAGGAGGCGAGCGACAAGCGGGCCGCCGACAGCGCGGCGGCCGCGACCGCGAAGGGCGAGGTGCAGACCTCGGCGAGCAGCGGCGCCGTAGCGTCGCCGCAACCCGCCCCTGGCATGGCGCAGACGGCACCGACAGCCGGCATGACGGGCGACAGTGTCGGCAGCGCGATGGCCCCGGCCGGCGCGGCCACGACGCCCGCCACCGGCAATCTCTCCCCCGACAGCGTCGACGTCGGCCGCACCTCCAAGTCCACACTGCTGCCGGCCGCCAGCACGCGCATCGAGGTCGACCTGAACGCCAGGAAACTGACCGTCTTCGATGGCGACAGATCAGTCGGCACGTACCGCGTCGCGGTCGGCTCGAAGGAATGGCCGACGCAGACAGGCGAGTGGAGCATCACGCAGGTGGTGTGGAACCCGGAATGGATTCCGCCCAAGGACGAAGCGTGGGCCGAGGCGAAGGACCGAAAGGCCCCGGGGGCTTCGGACAATCCGCTTGGCCGTGCCCAGCTCGTCTACGATCCCCCGCGCACCGTGCACGGCACCAACGATCCCGCGTCGATCGGCAAGGCGGTGTCGCACGGCTCCATCCGCCTCGCCAACGCGGACGTCGTGAAGCTCGCGCGACAGCTCATGGAGGCGACCGGCGTCAAGAAGGACGACGCGTGGTATCGGCAGGTGCAGCAGAACCGCACGGAGAAGGAGCCGGTGGATCTTCCACAGCGCGTCCCGATCCGCGTTTTCTGAGCCGGCCGCGAACCTCTTCGGGCGGTGCCGCCTTATCCTTCGGGTGTGCGCCGCCCGATCACGTTCCGGAGACTTTGATGTCAGACGCCTCGACCATTCTGAAGGCCGGTACGCCGGCCCCCGATTTCTCTCTCCCGGTCACGCCGGACCAGCGGGTTTCCCTGTCGGAGTTCCGCGGCCGGCCCGTGATTCTCGCGTTCTATCCCGCCGACTGGAGCCCCGTCTGCGGCGACCAGCTCGCGCTCTACAACGAGATCCTCTCCGAGTTCCACAAGCACCACGCCGAGCTGCTCGGCATCTCCGTCGACAGCGCGTGGTGTCACGGCGCGTACGCGGCGCAGCGAAAGCTCCACTTCCCCCTCCTCTCGGATTTCGAGCCGAAGGGCGAGGTGGCGCGACGCTACGGAGCCTACCGCGAGCGCGAGGGCACGGCAGCACGGGCACTGTTCGTCATCGACGGCGAGGGAATCATCCGGTGGAGCTATCTCTCGCCGACCGGTGTCAACCCGGGCGCCGACGGCATCCTCGAGGCGCTCGAATCGCTCGACGCCGGAGCACACGCAGGCTCGCCTGGAGGGGCGGCATGACGACCATCCAGCAGGGCACGCTGCGTCCTCCGGTCGGCGCGGAGGATCACGTGCTCGGTCCCGAGGATGCGCCCGTCACGCTCGTGGAGTACGGCGACTTTCAGTGTCCGCACTGCCGGCGCGCGCATGGCGTGCTCCCGAAGGTGCTCGAGCGGCTCGGTCCGCGCGTTCGCTTCGTCTTTCGCCACTTCCCTCTCGCCGAGAGCCATCCGAACGCGGTGCACGCGGCGGAAGCGGCGGAGAGCGTCGCTGCGCAGGCGGGCGAGGATGCCTTCTGGCGCATGCACGACCTGATGTACGATCACCAGCGCGACTCCGACGACTCGCTCGACGACGAGCATCTCGTGCGCTACGCCGAGCGGGCGGGCGCCGACGCAGCGACGGTCGCGCTCGATCTCGCGGGCGACACCTACGAGCCGGTCATCAAGGCCAGCTTCATGACCGGCGTGCGCAGCGGCGTGAACGGCACGCCGACGTTCTTCATCAACGGTGCGCGCTTCGAGGGTGACTGGACACGCGTGGAGTCCTTCGCCGCCGCGCTCGAGGAGGTGCCGACATGAAAGCCGATGCCGCAACGATCGTCGCGACGACTGCCTCGACGGACGAGAAGGAGTGGATCACGGCGAGCGTCGGCCCCTCGGGCTTTCGCACGGAGATCTCCGCCGGGCCGCACCGCTTCCACGCCGACGAGCCGGTGCCCCTCGGTGGCACCGGCACCGGTCCCACGCCCTACGAGCTGCTCCTCGGCGCGCTCGGCAGCTGCATGGCGATGACGCTGCGGATGTATGCCGACCGGAAGCGCTGGCCGCTGCATGGCGTGCGCATCCACCTGCGCACCGAGCGCGCGCACGAGCAGGACTGCGAGAAGTGCGAGGACGAGGAGGTCGGGCTGCCTCGCATCGCGCGTCGCATCGAGCTCGCGGGGCCGCTCTCCGACGAGCAGCGCCATCGTCTGCACCAGATCGCCGATCGCTGCCCGGTGAAGCAGACGCTCCAGCGCGGGCTCGTGGTGGAGACGGTCACCGACGCGGCCGAAGGACCGCCGCCGTCAGTCGGGTAGCGCGAAGGCGATGTAGCTGTCGCCCGATCTCGTGCCGAGCTTTCCGCCGCCCGCGGCGATGACGACGTACTGCTTGCCGCCGACGCGATAGGTGCTCGGCGTCGCGTAGCCCGCGGCGGGAAGCTGCGTCTCCCAGAGCAGCGCGCCCGTGCTCTTGTCGAATGCGCGGAACTTCGCGTCCATCGTCGCTGCGACGAACACGAGCCCACCCGCCGTGACGATCGGACCGCCGTACAACTCGGTCCCCGTCGGCGGGATGCCGCGCGTCTTCAATGCGGCGTGCTCGCCGAGCGTGATGCGCCAGCGATACTCGCCCGTGTTGAGGTCGATCGCGCTGAGCGTTCCCCACGGCGGCTTGATCGCCGGGTATCCCTCCGCGTCGCGCCAGCGCTCGTAACCGAGGAATTGGAAGCGCGACGGCGCAACACCATCTGCAGGACGCGGATCATCGGTTCGTGCCGGCGCTGGAGCGACGACGATGCGTCCTGCGAGATACGCGATCACCGCATCCTTCTGCGCCTGGGTGAGCGAGGGGAAGGCGGGCATGAATCCCTTGCCGCGCTCGATGACTTCCTTGATCTCCGCCGGCGTGCGTCGCTGGGTGACATCGACGAGCGAAGGCGTGCGCGCGCCGTCGCCTCGCCGGTCGGGGCGATGACAGCTCGAGCAGTTCGCCAGATACAGCTGTCCGCCGGTGAGCGGCACGGCGGACGGTTTGACGGTGACGCGCTCGCGCATCGCCGCAATCCATGGAACGTCGCTCGCGTCGACGTACAGCACGCCCGTCGTGCGGTCGAACGCGGCGCCGCCCCACTCGCCGCCGCCGTCGAACCCAGGCAGGATCACCGTGCCCTCGCGGCTCGGCGGCGTGAACAGATCGCCGTGGCGCATGCGGCGGAACCGCGCCAGCGCCGAGTCGTGCGCGAGCGGCGTGAGGTTGGTGACGTCCGCCTCCGTCATGCGCTGTCTTGCGAACGGTGCCGGCTTGGTCGGGATCGGCTGCGTCGGCCACGTCTCCTCGCCGGTGAGGTCCGAGCGCGGCACGGCTCGCTCCTCGATCGGAAAGAGCGGACGGCCAGTCGTGCGCTCGAACAGATAGACGAATCCGGACTTGGTGATCTGCGCGACGCCGTCGACGGGCTGTCCGTCGCGCATCACCGTGACGAGGTTCGGCGCCGCCGGCAGGTCGCGATCCCACACGTCGTGATGGACCGTCTGGAAGTGCCAGAGCCGACGCCCCGTCGTCGCGTCGAGCGCGAGCAGCGTGTTCGCGTAGAGGTTCTGCCCGAGCCGCTCGCCGCCGTAAAAATCGGGCGATGCAGAGCCGGTCGGCACGAACACGATGCCCCGCACCGGATCGACGGTCATCCCCGGCCATGAGTTCGCGCCGCCTGCGCTCGGACGCGCGCTGTCCGCCCACGTTTCCGCGCCTGACTCGCCCGCGCGCGGGATCGTATGGAAGATCCAGCGCAGCTTTCCCGTGCGCACGTCGAACGCGCGCACGTCGCCGGGCGCGGCCCCTTCCCCCTCACTCACCCGCGAGCCCTGGATGAGCAGGTCCTTGTAGATGACGCCGGGGCTCGTCGCCACGAGCTGCGTACGTGACACGTCGCGATCGATTCCCGTGGCCAGGTCGATCGAACCCCCCTGACCGAACGTCGTCACGGCACGGCCCGTCGCCGCGTCGACACACCAGATGCGCCGCCCCGCGGTGTAGAACAGGCGCCGGTCGACGCCTTCCTCCCAGTATGCCACGCCGCGGTTCACATGCGACTCGCGTCGGCTTTGACCGCTGAACGGATCGAATCGCCAGAGTAGCTGCCCTGTCGCGGCGCGCAGCGCGAATAGCACGAGCGAGGGCGAGGTGGAGTACAGCACGCCGCCCACGACGATCGGGGTCGCCTGGATCTCCGAGCGGTTCTGCGGCGATGCGTCGCCGGCACGATAGACCCACGCCACGCGTAGCTTCTTCACGTTGGCGCGCGTGATCTGCTCGAGTGGTGAGAACCGAGTCTGACCCGGCTCGCCGCCGGTCACGCGCCAGTCCACGTCCTCGCGCGCCGCGGACTTGCCGGCCGAGGCACACGACAGCGTGCTCGCGAGGAGCGCGATGGCGATCAGACTCCCTCCTCTGTCATCCCGAGCGAGCGAAGCGAGTCGAGGGATCCGCACGCCGCCGTCATCCCGAGCGAGCGGAGCGAGTCGAGGGATCTGCACGCGCCCTTTCGATGTGCAGATCCCTCGACTCCGCGCTGCGCGCTTCGCTCGGGATGACAGAGGAGGGAGTCTGATCGCCATCGCGCTCCTCGCGAGCACGCTGTCGTGTGCCTCAGCCGGCAAGTCAGCG
>DATEOG010000301.1:0-9130 GCA_035274345.1 Gemmatimonadaceae bacterium | reverse complement strand
CGTCGCAGCCAGAGCCGCACTGCGTAGAGCGATTGATTGATCGAGCGCCCCGCCGCGCTCTGCTCCTCGATCCACTGCAGCAGCGCCGTCGCGCGCTCGGCGCGCGAGCGTGGCGGTGCGCTCCAGTCGGACGCCGACCACACGCGTACGTGCACGACTCCGTCGTCGCCCGGCGTGCCGATGAGCAGCAGCGTCTCCGGTGCGTTCGCCCCGGCGCCCATCAGCACGGGAAGCTCTCCCGCCGGCGAGCTCTCGGCGTCCGCAGCCTTCTGGCGGGCCGGCGTCACGCCAACGCCCGGTCGACGACCATGGCCGCGAACAGCAGCGCGAGATACAGGAGCGAGAATTTGTACAGCGCCCATGCCGGCTTCGGGAACTCCGTGGCGCGCATGACGCGCACGACGTCGATCACGAGCCACGCGCCCAGCACCGCCGCCATCATGAGGTACGGCACGCCGAGCGCGCCGAACGCCACCGGCAGCAGCGTGAGCGGGACGAGGATCATCGTGTACCAGAGCATGTTGCGCATCGTCTCGCGCTCACCCCACACGAGCGGCGCCATCGGCACACCGGCTTTGCCGTAGTCGCTCTGCTTGTTGAGCGCCAGCGCCCAGAAGTGGGGCGGCGTCCAGTAGAAGATGATGAGAAACAGGTAGACCCCGAGCAGGTCGATGCGCCCCAGCACCGCCGCGACGCCGACCAGCGGCGGGAACGCCCCTGCCGCACCGCCGATGACGATGTTCTGCGGCGAGCTGCGCTTGAGCCAGCGCGTGTACACGAAGACGTAGGTGTAGAATCCGCCGAGGGCGAGCGCCGCCGTGAGGACGTTGGCCATGTACGCGAGCAGGTACGTCGCCGTCGTGGCGCACAGGATGCCGAAGGCGAGCACCGCCTCGGCGCGCATCCGCCCGCTCGGGATCGGCCGCAGCCGCGTTCGCGCCATCCGGTCGTCGATGTCGCGGTCCATGTACATGTTCACCGCGTTGGCTCCCCCGGCCATCAGGTAGCCGCCGGCGAACACGGCGAGCACGAGCTGCCAGCTCGGATCACCCGCGACGTACATGGGCGCGATCGTCGTCACGAGCAGCAGCGAGATGATGCGCGGCTTGGTGAGCGCGACGAGATCGCGCGCGAAGCTTTGCTTTACGGTCGCGGCGGCGGTTTGCGTCATGGTTCAGCGCGCGGAACGAGGCCGCCGCGCGATGCGCTGTGCGCTTTGCGCGATGCGCCAGGCTCGACGTCCCCCTGTCCTTGCGCGACGTCCGTTGCCTCGCTCCCGCTCGCGATGCGCGCGAGGTACGCCAGCGTGAACGTGGCGATCCAGATGCTCACGCCGGCCGCCTCGTGCAGCGACCGCAGCACGGGCGGAAGCTTTCCGAGCACCATCGCCGCGGCGACGACGAGCTGCAGCACGCCGAGCGACAGCGCGACGGCGACGGCACGCCGTGCGATCTGCGCCTCGCCTCGCCGGAAGATTCCCGACGCGAGCCCCGCGAGATGCAGCACGACGAGGAATGCCAGCACGCGATGCGTGAGCTGCACGTGCACCGCCGCTGGAAGCACGTCGGCGTTGCGGCCGCACAGCGGGTACGCCTGGCAGGCAACGGCGGCTCCCGGATACTTGGCGGTGAGTCCGCCCATCACCACCGTCGCCAGCGCCATCGCGGCACCCGCGAACGCGCCGCGCATCGTCTTGCGCGACACGCCACCGAGCCGCGCGGTCGCGCCGCCCAGTCCTCCGGTTCGAATGAGCGTCGCCACGGTCGCCGCCACGACGCTCATCGCCACCGTCCAGTGCGCGAGCGTGGCGAACGGCGCGTTGACGAGCTTCACCGTCACCGCGCCGAGCAGCGCGGCCGAGAATCCGAGCGCGACCCCCAGTCCCGCCGCGCGCAGCACGCCGCCGCGACCGCCGATGCCAACGTCGCCGCGCCGGCGCCACGCGGCGACGAACGTCGCGATCAACGCGAGCATCAGCACCGACGCGAGATAGCGGTGCGACACCTCGATGATCAGGTCGGGCCGGTCGAGCGGGGGGAACCATCGCCCGTAGCACTTCGGCCAGTGGTCGCCGCATCCCATCCCCGACCCGGAGATGCGCACGATCGCCCCGAAGAAGAGATGGAGACAGGCGATGCCGAACGTCGCCGCCGCGAGCCGGCGCACCGTCCTCACCGCGCCGCTTCCATGGCCGACGCCGACGAATGCCGCACGAGCGACGCGCGCAGCTCGATCGCGCGCCAGGTGAAGAAGAAGAGAACACCGAGCGCCACAGCGGGCACGAGCGCCCAGAACAGCTCCACCCCACTGCGCGAGCGTGGCAGCTCGGGCCGCGGCTCGGGAAGCGCCTGCACCCTCAGCACGGAGCGCACGATCAACACCTGCGCCACGAGGCAGCAGGCCGCGGAGGACCAGAAGAGCAGGGAGGGTAGCGACAGGGGCATGCGTCGGGAGGCGTGGCGAGACGTGAAATCTAGCCCGATGCGAGGGGCGCTGAAGTGCCGATGTACCGACGATGCGGTACTGGCGTGGCACTCGTCCCCCGACCACCCTTCCGGAATGTCCGCACCCGCAAGAATGTCGGCGCCCCCCGACGCGCCCGCTCCCTCCCTCACCCGCCAGCTTGGCCTCTGGAGCGCCGTCGCGGTGCTCGTGGGCTCGACGATCGGCTCGGGCATCTTCCGCTCTCCCGCCGGCATCGCCGACAAGCTGCCCGGTCCGTTTCCGCTCATGTCCGTGTGGGTCGCGGGCGGGCTGTTCGCGCTGTGCGGGGCGCTCACTCTCGCCGAGCTCTCCGGGGAGCTGCCCGCGACCGGCGGCATGTACGTCTTCATCCGCGAGGGGTGGGGTCGCCTCCCGGCGTTCCTCTTCGGCTGGGCGGAGCTCGTCCTCATCCGCGCGGCGTCGCTCGGCGCGATCAGCACCACCTTCTCCGAGTATTTCCTGCGCGTGCTCGGCTACGATCCGTCGGTCGCACCGTACAGCGACTGGGTGCACTACGTCGCCGCCGTCGCCATCGGGCTCACCGCGACGTTCAACTACATCGGCGTGCGTACGAGCTCGGTCGTGCTGAACCTCACGACGCTCGCCAAGTACGGCGGTCTGCTGTTCATCATCATCCTCGCGCTCACGATCGGGCTGCCGCGCACGGGCGGGCACTTTACGCCGGCCGTGCCCGCGGACTCCTTCCACGTTGCCGCGTTCGGGCTCGCGCTGGTGTCGGTGCTGTGGGCGTTCGACGGCTGGGCCGACCTGTCGTTCGTCGCCGGCGAGGTGCGCGATCCGCGCCGCGTGCTGCCGCGTGCCATCATCATCGGCACGCTCGCCGTCATCGCGATCTACCTGCTGGCGAACGTCGCCTACCTCGCCGTGATGCCCGTCGAGGAGATCCGCCGCTCGAAGCTCGTTGCCGCCGACGTCGCGCAGCGATTGATCGGCGCGCCGGGAGTCGTGTTCGTCGCGGTGACGGTCATGCTGTCCACCTTCGGCACCCTCAACGCGACGCTGCTCACCGCGCCGCGCGTGTTCTTCGCCATGGCGGACGACGGCCTGTTCTTCCGCCGCGTGGCGTCGGTCCATCCGCGCTTCGGCACGCCGTACGTCTCCATCCTGTTGGCCACCGGGCTGGGGATCGTCTTCGTGCTGCTGCGCACCTTCGAGCAGCTCGCCGACATCTTCGTCACGGCGATCGTGCCGTTCTATGCGCTGGCGGTCGCGTCCATCTTCGTGCTGCGCCGGCGCGCGGGATACGCACCTCCTTTCCGTACCCCGGGCTATCCCGTCGTGCCGGCGCTGTTCATCCTCGCCACGCTGTTCCTGCTCGGCAACGCGATCCTCGATCCGACGAGCCGGTGGGGGACGCTCGCCGTGCTCGGGATCATCGTGGCGGGGATCCCGGTGTACTATCTCACCGTCGGACGCGGGTCACGGAGCCGCGCGTAGCGTCGCGCGTCAGAGCGCGAGCGCCAACGCGATCCCGGTCCCGTTGTGCGGCAGCGCGCGCAGGTTGAGCCGCACGGTGTTGCCGTCGACCTGGACACGCTGCCATCGCTCGCGAGGGATCAGTCCCTGCAGGCCGCCGACGACCAGGCCGAGGATGCCGGCCACGGCGCCCCCCATCGCCGCGGACTGTGCGCGGCTCTCGGGCGCGAGTAGGCAGCCGAGAAACTCCGTGCTCTCGCAGGGTGAGTACGACATGGCGCCGACGGCCGCGCCAATGATGACTCCGGCCCCGGTTCCCACGACCACGCCGCGGAGGACGGGACGGTGCCGGCCGGTCGCCACTTCGACCTTCGCGATGTCCGCGAGCGGGTACCTCTCGGTCGCGCTGCTCGTGGGCACGCTGGCTTCCAGCGCTTCCGGCCCGAGCGAGACCACCCGGCCTTCGAGGCGGCCACCGCTACGAAGCTGGAAGCGCACCTTCGTGCCGGGAGCGACGGGGGATGTCTGCGCGCGAAGTATCGGCGCATCTGCGTGAGTGATCACACCGAACGTGAGGACGAACGCGAGGACCGACGGCATTCGCATGGGTTGCTCCGGACGGGGAGGGGAACTGCACGACGAGGCAGGCGGCGAGCGTGCGCTCGCCCTACAGGCTCCTGGTATCGTCGGCCGGGCTCGCCATACTACCAGCCGGCGCGCCAACGCGATAGCGTGACGTGACCAGCGAGATGCGTCCGCTGATCCGGACCCTCGAGCTCTCCTTCCCGGCTGCTCTTCCCGACATGCAAGACAAACACGATCTCCCGGGCTACACCGGCCTGGAGATCATCGCCGGCTTCAAGTTCCTCCAGGCCGCGACGCTGATCGTTGCGGGGCTCGGCGCGCTGGGCCTGATGCACGCGGGGGTCGCCGAGTTTGCGCAGGAGTGGCTCGAACGACTCGCGATCGGCAACGGCCAGCGCTTCGCGGTCGCCGCGGCGACGCGGGTGCTGCCCTGGTTCAACGCCGCGACCCCACGCCACTTCGCAGCCCTCGGCGCGGGTGCGTTCGGCTACGCGAGCGTGTTCCTCGCGGAAGGAATCGGCCTGTGGCAGGGAAAGAAGTGGGCCGAGTATCTCACGATCGGCGTCACGGCGTCGCTGCTCCCATTCGAGATCGCGGCCGTGGTCAACAAGCTGACCGTCGTGCGAGTGCTCACCCTGGTCGTGAACTCCCTCGTGATCGCCTATCTCGTCTGGGAGCTACGCGCCCGGAACCGGCAGGAGCGCGCGACGCACTGAGCGCGGGAGGGGGAGCGCCGCGCCCAGTGCTCGATGCGCAATGCTCAGTGCGGCGTGATGCTCCCGGGGCTGCGCGACCGGATGGCGTCCGCTCGGCCCGCGCTCTCCGACATGATGCGCGTGATGAACCGTTGTCCCTCGCCGATCCGCTCGACCTCCTCGGCGATCGCGTCGAGCGCGGGGGACATCGAGTCGGAGCGCCCGCTCATGCGAATTCCCTCGAGCAGCGATTCGGCGCGCGTGGCGCGCTCTCGCGCGCGAACCCAGAGTGCGGCGAACCCGATCGTGGTGGTGAACAGGCCGCAGACTGCCATGGCGGCGAGCTCGGCGAAATGAGTGATGTGGATCATCGGTGTCTCGAGTTGGGACGAATGCGATCTGCCGGGATGACCTCCCTACGGCACGGAGAGAACTTTGTTGCGACGTGCACGATGCGCAATGAGGAGAAGGAGGTCGAGTGGTGATTGGTGAGTCGTGAGTAGTGAGTGGTGAGTTCTGTGTGACCACAACGGCCTCGGAAGCGTTGCCGCCCGAGGCCGTTCTGTTGTGGCTCAGAGCGCAAAGCGCATCGCGCATCGCGGCACGCTCGATGCGCTTCACCTCGCCTCATTCAACGCGAGGTTCTTGCATGCCAGACCACTCCAAGGAGAACGTCCCGCGCGGCGACCATGTCCCCGGCGGACCGAACGACGCCTCCGCGGCCGAGATGAACCAGAAGGAAGGGCGCGCGGAGACCAGCGACGATTCAGCCCCGCAGCGCGTGGACGGAGCACATGGGAAGGGAGGCGGTGGCGCCGAGGCCAAAGACGGAGAGTCGTGAGTAGTGACTAGTGGGTTCTGTGTGACAACGGCCTCGGGAAGCATCTGCCTCCCGAGGCCGTCACTCATCACTCACGACTCACAACCCACTACCGTGGCCCGACGCCGGAAGACTAGAAGATGCTGAGGTTGATGTACTTCCTCGGATTCGCCTTCAGGTCCGCGAGCACCGAGTCCACGTGGGTGACCACGTTGCGGAGGTCGTTGTAGAGCAGGGTGTCGCGTAGCAGCTTGCCCGCCGTGCCCTCGCCGCGCTCGAGGCCCGCGATCAGCCGATTGGCGTGCCGGCTGGTCGAGTCGAGGTTCGCCGCGATGCGCGTCAGGCTCGCGCTCGACGCCTGGAAGTTCTTCATCGTCGAATCGATCTTGGCCGAATCGACCGCGCTGGCCGCGCGCTGGAACGACGCCATCGTCGCCGTGAGGTTACGGTTCTGCTCCGCGGCGATGGAGTTGAGCTGGATAGACAGCCGAGCGGCGGCCTGTGAGAGCTCCGCCGCGTTGGCGAGCGTGCGGCGCATGTCCTTGATCCCGCCGCTCGCTACCAGATCCGCGTTGATCGCTTTGGTCATGGTCTGCACGGTCGCGCCGATGGAGTCGACGCGATTCATGATCGCCTGGATGTCCGTATCCGCCGCGCCCACGGGCACCGTGTCGCCGGGGCTGAACGAGATGGGGCTCGGACCCTTCGGCGTGAGCGCGATCGCGGCGTCGCCGAAGATCCCCACCGGCTTCACGCTCGCCACGGAGTTCTTCGGCACCTTCACGTCGTCGTTGACGCGCAGCACCACGTCGAGGTAGCCGTCGTTGCGCAGCGTCACATCGGCCACGGCGCCGACCGCGACGCCGGCGAGCAGCACCTGCTGGCCGGGCTTCAGGTTCTGTCCCCAGGCGAAGCGCGAGTAGAGCGGATAGCCGGACGACAGACCGCCGCGCACGAGCCACAGAGTGCCGAGCAGCGCGACGGCCGCCGCCACCGTGATGAAGATGCCGACGAGGACTTCGTCGCGACGTTTCATGTCTGTAGGTAAGGGGCCAGGAGTGCGGCCGTCAACGTATCGAGAATGAGGATCGTCACGGAAGTGATGACGACCGCCTTCGCCGTGCTCTTTCCCACGCCCTCGGCGCCCGCTTCCGTGATGTACCCTTCGTAGGAGCACACGAACGCGATCGCCGCGCCGAACAGCGTGGCCTTGAGCAGCGAGTAGACGACCTGGAACGTCCCGAAGCCCAGCCGCACGCCGGCAACGAAGTCCTGCGGCGTGACTTTCGTGACGTACACCGACACGAGGTAGCCGCTGAACAAGCCCGTAGCGTCGGCGAGCACGACGAGGCAGGGGAGCATCACGATGGCCGCCAGGAGCCGCGGCAAAATCAGGAACGCCACGGGATCGTAGGACAGCGTCTCCAGCGCGTCGATCTGCTCCGTGACGCGCATCGTCCCGATCTCGGCCGTCATCCGTGCCCCGACGCGCCCCGTGAGCACCAGACCGGTGAGCAGCGGTCCGAGCTCGAGCACCTGCATGAGCCGGACGGAGAGCCCGATGATCGAGAGCTGCACGCCAGGGAAGAGCTGATACCGCACCTGGATCGCGATGACGCCGCCGATGAACGCGGCGACGATCACCGTCAGCGGGATCGACTCCACCCCCACGCGCTGCATCTGCCGGATCGTCTCCGGGATGAAGGTGGCGGGATCGCCGAGCGCGCGTCCCATGTCGCGCATGAAATACCCGCGTGCACCGACGGCGTGGAAGAAGCCGAGGAAGGCGCGGGTGATGCGGCGGAAGAATTTGATGCCGGTGCGCTGGACGACGGGGAAGGTCTCCGTCGGCTGCAGCCGGCCGTCGAACGGCCGATCGAAATCGCTCACGTGCGGACGCGCACGAGCAGCACGAGCCCCACGAGGGCGAACATCGCGTTGGGCAGCCAGGCTGCCACGTCGGGGGTGATGATGGCCTTGCCTCCGATCGCCTTGGTGAGCTGGATCATCAGGAGAAAGATGATCGTGGTCGCGAGGCTGACGCCAATCCCGTACGCCGTTCCGCCTCGCTGCGTGCTCGTGGCAAGGGGCGCGCCGAAGAGCGCGATGACCAGACAGGTGATCGGAATGGCGATCTTCAGCGCCCGCTCGACCCGCAGCACGTTGGCGTCGCCGCCCGAGCGCTCGAGGGCGCGGATGAACCGCGTCAGCTCCTCGAACCGCATCTCCTGTGGGTTCCGCTGGCGAGCCATCATGTCGATCGGCTGCTCGGTCATGCGCCGGTCGGTCATCGAGTTGAAGCTGACGGTGAGGTTGGGGAGGGTGTCGGCGATCACGTGCATCTGCCCGGCGCGAATCGTCCACTGCTGGGTCTTCGGCGAGTAGGTCGCGCCCTGGGAGGAGACGAGCACGGTCGGATAATCCGGCCCGTTCCCCTTTCGTTCGATCTGGAGCTTGTCCAGCGTGCCGGCCGCGACGTCGAGCGTCATCGCCTTGTACACGCGCCCGAACTCGCCGGCGTAGGCGAAGTTGAACCGCTGGTTGCCGACACCGACCTTCGTCTCCTGCAGCAGGTCGCTTCGCCGTGCGTCGGTGATCGGCACGATCTCCGCCACGACGAGGTCCAGCATCGCCGCGAGCAGTGCGCCCAGAATGATCGGCGCGATGATCCGATAGAAGCTCACCCCGGACGCCTTCGCCGCCGTGATCTCCGAGTGGCGCGTGAACGTCACGATCGAGAACACGGTCGCGAACAGCACCGCCGCCGGCATCGCCATGAACAGCGACTGCGGCATCCAGTACACGTAGCTCAGCAGGATGTCGCCGCGCGGCAGGTTCTGGTCGAGGTACTTCTGCAGGTGATCGGTCAGGTCGATCACGACGAGCAGCAGCGGGAAGCCGACGGCCGTGGCGACGAAGATCTTCAGCCACTCGGTGAAGACGTAGCGATCGAGCGGGCGCACGAGCTTCATGCGGCCTCCTTCACCAGCACCGGCTTCCGCCGGCGGATGACCACCGCGCGCACCTTGTCCCAGCGGTCACCCCAGTTGCCGCCACGGCCCGAGTTCTCCTCGTGCCCCATGCGCAACAGCAGGATCACACCGACGAT
>DATEOG010000300.1:0-10959 GCA_035274345.1 Gemmatimonadaceae bacterium | reverse complement strand
CGCGCCGTTTTACATCGTGCCGCGACGGATCCCGAGCGACAGAATCGTCTCGATCAGTCGTTCGTACTTGATGCCGGCCTTGAGCGCCGACTGCGCGAACTCCTCCTTGCTCGAGATCTCCGGATTGGGATTGGCCTCGATGAAGAACGCCGTCCCGTCGGAACGAAGCCGAAAGTCTAGACGAGCGTATCCGTCCAGGGAGAGGCTGCGGTAGATCCGTTTCGCGACGGCGATCAGCCTCGTGCGCACGGCGGGCTCGAGGTCCGCCTCGCCCTCGGTGATCCCGTGCTTGACCTGATAGGCGAGGTTGTGCTTTGCACGCTCCGTCGCGATCGCGACGGCGCCGGGAGCCGTCTTCTCGAAGAACAGCTCCCACGGCGGCAGCACGGTCAACCGCTTGTTCCCGAACACGCCGACGTAGATCTCGCGGCCGTCGATGAACTCCTCGATCAGTGCGTCGCCGGTGATGCTCTCGTGGATGAACTTCACGCGCTCGTCGAGCTCCGCCTGGTCCCACACCACCGAGGCCTGTGCGATACCCACCGACGCCTCCTCGGTGAGGCTCTTCACGATGAGCGGAAAGGTCAGCCCCTTCGACCGTCGGACGCGCCGCCCCGAGTGAACGACCTCGAACTTGGGAACGTGAATTCGGTGATAGGTGAGGATCGTCTTGGCGAGCGCCTTGTCGCGCGCGAGCACGAGACCGCGGGGATTGCAACCCGTGTAGGGCACGCGCAGGAGCTCCAGATAGCTCGCCACGTGCTGGTCGAGCTCGCGGAGCCCGAAGAAGGACTCGATCAGGTTGAAGACGACGTGCGGCTTCCACTCGTACAGCAGCTGTCGGATCGGTCCGAGCTCGTCCCTCACCTCGAGCACGCGCGCGTCGTGGCCGAGCGCGCGGAGGGTCGCGAGGACGTCGATCTCCATCTTGAACTCGTACCGCTCCTGATCGCTCAGCGTCTCGAGGTCGTCGGGCGGCCTTCGTCCCGTCTCCAGCAGCACCAGCACTCGAAGGCGGCGGTGTGTGCGGCGTCGGCGTGCGCGGCTCATAGGGGAATCGACTCCCGCCGCCGGTAGAGGAAGTGCACCGACCGGACGGCGAGGATGCCGGCGAAATCGAGCAGCACGCGCTCGTCCGGACCGGGAACGCGAAGCTTGAGCACACGACTGCGCCCGATCATGTCGTGCAGCAGCTGATCGACCGTGAAGTCGGACTCGCCGGTCCAGCGCGTGACGAGCGCCCGGATCATCTTCGCGTGTCGCGTGATGAAGCGGGACGCGAGCTCCCGATGCGCGAACCTGGCCGAGGTCGAGAAGACCCGACAGAGCTCGCGGTCGTACGTGCTCGGGAAGTCCACCGCGTAGAACGCACGCTTGTCCTCATAGTACTCGCGCAGCGTGGCGCTGAGCTGCGAGATCGGCGCGACGCGTGCGCGCGTCTTCACGGGCGCGCGCACTCCCCTGAGCTCGTCCATCAACTCGTCCACGTACTCCAGCTTCTTCAGCGCGCCCCATCCCTGATATCGCTTCCGCCAGCGCGCTCGCGGCTGCATCCAGACGGCGAAGGTCTCGGCGAAGTCCTCGTCGGGATGCGCCTGTGCGTAGTAGGCACGCAGATGCTGCACGAACTGGCGGCTCGCGGGGTTGGGACGGTACGACGTGGGGTACTTCGTGGACGACTTGCCGAACAGCCGCTGATATCCCGGCCGGCGATGCAGACGATAACCGTGCTGGATGGCGTGCCCCGCCTCGTGTCGGAGAATGCGCATGCATTCGGTCCGGGATGAGCCCTCCGCTTCGAGGACCACGCTCCGCTCGAGTCGAATCAGGCGCGGGTGCGCGAGATAGAACGGGATGGCGATGCCGGGCACGTTCCTCGGTGAGAACCACTCGTCGGACAGCCAGCAGTGCGGACGTAACGCGATCTCTCGCTTTTCGAGCTCGCGATACAGGTCGTCGACGCATGCTTCCAGCCACGTTGCTTCAAGCGTGAGCCCGAGGTCGCGGATGCGCGTGTCGAGCAGGCGCTCGCGCGGCCAGTGCTCCCAGCGCAACGCGGATCGCTTGCGGGCGGGCATGCGCTCTCGGTTGGATCCGAGCGCGCTACCGTACGCCTTTCGTCAGCACCACGCCGTCGAGCGGCTCGCTCGGCTTCACCCCGGCGATCGCGGCCAGCGTCGGCGCCAGATCGACCGTGCGCACGAAGTCCGTCACGCGGCCAGGCTTCACCCCCGCGCCGTAGAAGATCAGCGGGACGTGCGAGTCGTAGTCGTACCCCGATGCGTGCGACGCGACGTTTCCGCCGAAGGTGCTGAGCGGCGTCAGCGTGACGATCAGCTCGATCGGCACGTTCGGCGGGAACTGGTGCGCCCATCGCCGCGCGACGGGGTCCCGCAGGCTGTCGGCGAGGATCTTGGGAAAGCGGTCCACGCGCGCGACCCCCGGAGCCTTCCGCAGCACGCTCGCCAACGCATCGAGCGTCGAGTCCGCGTTCACCTTGGCCGCCTTGAACGCGTCGCGGTCGATGAAGACCAGGTTGCCGTCGATCCCGATCATGTTCGAGTCGAGCCGGGCGGCAGTCATGCCGGCGCGGATCGCGCTCAGTGGCTTGGCGAAGGAGACGCGCACTGGGCGCGGCTGGACGTTCGCCGGCGCGAGCTCGGGGATGGTGCCGGCTCCGTGATCGGCGGTGAACGCGATCGTGATCGTCGTGGAATCGCGCAGCTTGTACAGCGAATCGATCAGCGTCCCGACCGCGCGGTCGACGCGGAGCACCTGATCGTGGATCTCGCGCGAATCCGGCCCGAAGCGGTGGCCGATGACGTCCGTCGCGGAGAGCGAGACGGCGAGGAGATCGATGGCCGGGCCAGTCCCCAGCTTGAGCGAGGTGACGCCGTCGAGCGCGAACGCGACGACGAGATCGTCGATGAAGGGCGTCGTACGCACCATGCTCGCCGCGTCGAAACCATCGGCCGGAAGCGCGTGCGGGAAGGTGAAGCCCTCGCCATCGGATTCGGCGGGGACGCTGTCCGGTTCGGAATACGCGCTGTCCGGGAGCAGCAGCGTCCACTGCTTGCCGCCGTAGCTCTGCGACATGCCGTGGTCGTTGAACCGATTGACCCACTCCGGCAGCGAGTCGCGGTAGTACTTGCTCGTCACGAACCGGCCGTCCGGCGAATACCAGTAGACGTCGCTCCGCGACCGGCCGATCGGCAGGATCGCCGCGCGATCCTTCATCGAGACGGACAGCACGCGCGTCTGCGCGTTCGCGCTGCGCAGCCAGTCGGCGAGGGTGGTGCCGGTGAACCGCTTGGGGGACGCACCCGTGCCGTACCCTCCGGCGAGCAGCGGCGCCGCC
This sequence comes from Gemmatimonadaceae bacterium, assembly GCA_035274345.1. Lineage (GTDB taxonomy): Bacteria > Gemmatimonadota > Gemmatimonadetes > Gemmatimonadales > Gemmatimonadaceae > AG11. The sequence goes on along the minus strand of DATEOG010000300.1, from coordinate 7,601 downwards.
GTGTCGGCGACCCCGATGCTGTTCATCATGATCCGGGTCGACCGCGGGAACCGGCCAGCGAGCAGGGTGGCGTGTCCGGGAGCGGTCTCGGTGATCGCGTGATCCTGGTGGGCGTTCGTGAAGACGGCCCCACCGCGGACCAGTCGGGCGATACCGCCCGTGAGCTGGGAGCCGAACCGCTCCAGGTAGTCGCCTCGGAACTGGTCGATCGTCACGAGCACCACGAGGGACGGCCTTTTTGCCGCAGCCTGTGCGTGCGTCGCGCTCGGGAGCCCGGCCAGGGCGAGGAAAAAGGCGCACAGTAAGCTGGATCGCATCGCGGGAATGTGCGGCCCGCGTCCGCGACGCGGCAAGGCGTCCTCGACCGGCATGGCGCGACGGCCTGCGGCGCGCGATACTTTGCCGGTTCTCGCCGAGGAAGTGGCCATGAGCTCCAATGGGTACAAGCTCGAACCGGGGACGCGGGTGGTGCTCCGGGCGACCGTGTACTACGCAGTCCTCGTCGCGGTCACGACGCTCGTCTGGCGGTTTCTACCCCACAGACCGAACGAGTTGCCGTCGTCGCTCGGGTCCCTGTTCGGTGGCCGCGAGGCCGCGGTCCAGGCGGCGCAGGCCGCTCCGCTCGACGAAGTCGGCCTATCGGTCACCGTCGCCATCGCGATGCTGGCCGCTGTGCTACTCTCGATCCCTGTCGCGTGGGTCTACCTGCTGACGCGCGCCAAGCGCGGCTATCAGCAGTCCGTCGTCCAGCTGCTCATCATCCTGCCGACCGTCGTCGCGGGAATCGTGCTGCTCGTGAAGTACAGCATCGCGCTGGCGTTCAGCCTCGCAGGAATCGTGGCGGCCGTCCGGTTCCGCAACACGCTGGACGACAGCAAGGACGCCGTCTACGTCTTTCTCGCGACCGCGATCGGTCTGGCATCGGCGGTGAACCTGCCCGTCGCCGCGGTGATCTCGATCGGCTTCAACGCGCTGGTGCTCGTCCTCTACTACACGGACTTCGGCAGCGCGCCCGTGGAGCTCGACGGTCGGATCGCGGAGCAGCGCCTCAAGCGCGCGCGCCAGCTCGCCCGCACGGGCACGTTCGTCGCCCGCATCGACGACGAGGTCTTTCGCAACATGACGCGCGAACAGCTGGAGGGGGTCGCACAACGCGCGTGGAAGCGCGCGCAGGCTACCGACGACAGCGCGGAGCCCGAGGAGGTGCGCGTGCGCATGCGGACGCGCGACCTCGCCGCGTTGCGCCGCGCGGTGGATCCGCGACTCACCGAGAACGTGAAGAACTGGCGCATCGGCGCGATCAACGAGCGCGATGGCGTGCACACCGCCGAGTACCACGTGCAGCTCAAGAAGAAGACGACGCCCGACGAGCTCGTAGCCTTGCTCCGCGCCTCCGGCGCGGACCAACTCATGAACGTCGAACTGCTCTGACCATGCCTACATCCATTTCTGCAGCCGTTATCCGCGCGTCGTCTCGCGCCGCATTCGCCCTGCTCGCAGCCGGACTCGCGGCGTCGTTCACGGCGCCATCCGCACACGCCCAGGCCGCGGCGGAGAAGGCGAAGAACGACAAGCCCAAGGAGGACAAGGAGCCCAAGGGGGAGAAGAAGGTCCCCACGCTCTTCACCTCGGAGGCGCCGCTCGCCATCACCTTCCGAACGAACATCAAGCAGATCCGGCGCGACAAGGGAGCGGAGCCGCCATGGCGCTGGGCGTCGTTCACCTACAAGGACAGCGCGGGCAAGGACGTGGAGGTGCCGTTGCGCGTGCGCACGCGCGGAATCTGGCGTCTCAAGAACTGCGAATTCCCGCCGATTCGTCTGAACTTCGCCGGCAAGGAGACGAAGAACACGGTGTTCGACGGTGTCGACAAGCCGAAGCTCGTCAACTTCTGCCGCGACAACGACACGTACGAGCAGTACATGCTCCAGGAGGCACAGCTCTACCGCATCTATCAGCTGCTCACGCCGGTCAGCCATCGCATCCGTGTGGCTCGCATTGCGTATGTCGACAGCGCCAGCGGCAAGCGCGAGGCCGAGCGTTACGCGATGATCGTCGAGGACCCCGATCAGCTGGCGAATCGGCACATGTCGAAGATCGTGAAGACCAAGGGCGCCGGGCCCGCCGACTTCGAGCCGAAGGAGCTCGCGCTCGCGTACATGTTCCTGTACTTCATCGGCAACCTGGACTTCTCGTTCAACGGACTGCACAACACCGAGCTGCTCGGCACCACCGATGGTCGCATCCTGCCGGTCGCGTACGACTTCGACTATGCGGGGGCAGTGAACGCCGCGTACGCGGTGCCGCCACCGAACTACAACGTCCCGAACGTGCGGACGCGCAAGTTCCTGGCGTATTGCGAGATCGCACCCGAGTTTCCCGGCGCGGTGAATCGGCTCGTCGAGAAGAAGGAGGCGATCTACGCGCTCTATCGGGACGAGATCGGCAAGCTGATGTCCCCGAGCACCGTGCGCTCGACGCTCGAGTACTTCGACGACTTCTACAATGATGTCAAGACACAGAAGGACGCCGAGCGCAATGTGTTCCGCAATTGCATCCGGGCTCGCTGATCCACTCGCCCACGCCGTATAGATGAGAGTCGTTCGGTACGAGCTCCGCTCCGCCGCGGAGCTCGACACGTTGGCGCGCGCACCGCTGCCGCTCGGGATCCACGCGTCGCAGCCTCGGGCCGTCTCGCACCGGGATCTCTACCTCGACACCCCCGATGATGCGCTGCGCGCGCGGGGCGTGGTCTGCCGACTCCGCGTCGGCGAGCGACTGCCGCATCGGCTCACGCTGGTGCTCGGTAGTGAGGAGGCGTCCGAGCGTCTCGAGGCGACGGTGCGCGAGGCGACCGCCGAGCGGGCGCTCGCGGCCGACACCGCCGTTCGCCGGCGCCTGCAGAGCATGGTCGATCCGTCCGCGCTCGTAGCGCGCGTGGAGCTCGAGGTCGACCGGCTCACCCGCGCCGCAAACCCCGACCTGCTCCTTCGCCGGCGCGCCGAGATGCACTTCGACCGCATCACGGTTCGCCGCGACGGCGAGTCACGTACGCTGTTCCAGCTCTGCGCGCACCATCGGCGCGGGTCGATCTCGGAGTTTGAGCGGCTGGTCGAGGGGCTCGAACGCGAGCACGACCTCGTCGGCGCCGAGGGCGACCGGCGCGGGGTCGCCGAGCTGGTGCTGCGCTGGATGCGCCCCGCCCCCGAGAGCGGCACGCACGCGAGCTCCGACCACGAATCCCCGTTCGTCACGACCGCTGGTGCGACACCGGAGATGCTCAGCCCCGAGCTGAGTCTCCTCGGCTTTCAGCGCCGCGTGCTCGCCATCGCCGAAAATCCGTCGACGCCACTCCGGGAGCGGCTGCGATTCCTCGGCATCGTGACGAGCAACCTGGACGAGATTTTCATGGTGCGGATGCCCGAGCTTCGACAGGCCGCCGCTCACCGCTCCAATGGAGGCTTCACGCGGGGTCTCGACGGACTGACGCCGGGCGACCGGCTCGACCGCGTCGAACGAGAGATGGGCTCGATCATCGAGGCCCAGTCGCGCTGCGCGGTCGAATGCCTGAGAGCGGCCGAGGCGCTCGGCGTGCGTATCCTGCGCTGGAGCGATCTGGCGCCCGAGCAGCAGGCCGGCCTCCGTGCCCGCTGCCGCGACGAGATCTATCCCGAGCTGACGCCGCTCGCGATGACGCTGAGCCCGGGCCATCCACTACCTCACCTGCCCCACCTCGGCCTTTCACTCGCCGTCGTGTTCCGTCGTGGCGCAGGGTCCGAGGCGCATCTGGCCGAGCTCGAGCTGCCACGCGACACGCAGCGTCTGCTGCCCGTGCCCGGTCGTCCGCTCTCGGTCATCCCGGTGGAGGAAGTGCTCCGCGCCAACGTGGATCTCCTCTACCCGAACGCGCGTGTCGACGGAGCCCACCTCTTTCGCGTTACGCGCGCCGGGGATCTGGACCTCGACGAGCGCAGCGCGGACGATCTGCTGAGCGCAGTCTCCGACGCGACGGAGCGGCGACCCTACAACGCGGCCGTTCGCGTCGAGGTAGAGCGCTCGATGCCGCCCGCCGTCGGGGAGCTGGTACTCGAGAACCTCCGCCGCGAAGCCGTCGGTCGCGCCGACAATGCGCTGGTCGGCGAGGTGGAGGTCGTGCACGGGCTGCTCGACCTGCGCTGCCTGGCCGATCTCCCGCTGCCCGACGATCCGTCGCTGTGCTACACGCCTCTCGCCGTCCGCTCGAGCATGGATGCCGGGCGTCCGGTGATCGATCAGATCGCCGACGGCGACATTCTCCTCCACCATCCGTTCGACGACTACGAGTCGACCGTCGTTCGCTTCCTGCGCGAGGCGGCGGCCGATCCGCACGTCACCACGATCAAGATCACGCTGTATCGGGCGGGCGATCCCTCCGCCGTCGTGGACGCCCTCCTCGCCGCGGCGCGCGCCGGCAAGAAGGTCGTGGCCCTGGTCGAGCTCAAGGCCCGGTTCGACGAAGAGCACAACGTCGGGTGGGCGCGCGCGCTCGAGACGGCCGGCGCCCATGTGGTCTACGGCTTCGTCGGCCTCAAGGTGCACGCGAAGCTCGCGCTCGTCGTGCGACGCGAGGGCGCGACGCTACGGCGCTACGCACACGTCGGCACGGGGAACTACAACACGCGCTCCGGACGTCAGTACACGGATCTCAGCCTGTTGTCCGCGTCGGAGGCGCTCACCTCCGACGCCGCCGACCTGTTCAACGCGCTCACCGGGTCGTCGCGCCCGCCGGAAGGGCTCACACACGGCGCCCTCGTCGCGCCCGTGCAGCTGCTCCCCTCCGTGCTCGAGCTGATCGAGCGCGAGACACGCCATGCGCGCGCGAGCAAGCCGTCCGGTATTCGTATCAAGGTGAACGGTCTCTCCGACGCCGAAGTGGTGCGCGCGCTCTACCGTGCCTCGGAGGCCGGAGTGCGCATCGAGCTTCTCGTACGGGGCATCTGCACGCTGCGCCCTGACGTCGCAGGCCGCTCGGACACGATCCGCGTCGTCTCCGTCGTCGGACGCTTCCTGGAGCACTCGCGCATCTACCGCTTCGAGAACGCCGGAGATCCCGAGTACTACATCGGCTCGTCGGACCTGCGGCCGCGCAACCTGCGCCGGCGCGTGGAGCTGCTGGTGCCGGTGCCCGGCGCCCCGCATCGCGAGCAGCTCGATCGCATTCTCGACCTGTATCTGCGCGACGCCACGGGCTGGTCGCTGCGCGCCGACGGCCGCTACGTGTGCTCGGCCACTGGGGGACCCTCTGCGCAGGCGACGCTCGCCGCCCAGGCGGACGTCACGCCGTCCGCTTCGCGTACAGTCGCACCGACAGGCTGAACACGGCGATCGCGATCGCCGAGATGACCGCGAGCGATGGCGCGATCTCGCGAAGCCCCGCTCCCCGAAGCATCACGGCGCGCATGATCTCGATGAAGTGCATCACGGGGTTCACCCGCGCGAACCACTGCGCCCAGGTCGGCATGCTGCGCACGGGGGTGAACAGCCCGCTCATCAGCAGGTATATCAGCAGGATGAAGAAGGTGACGAACATCGCCTGCTGCTGCGTGCGCACCATCGTGGAGACGAGCAGGCCGACGCCGAGCGCTGCGAGCAGGTAGACCGACGCCGTCCCGAACACGAGAAAAACGCTTCCGCGCATCGGCACGTGGAAGGCGAACCGGGCCACGAGCATTCCGATCGTCAGCGCGACGAGTCCCAGTGACCAGAGGGGGATCAGCTTGGCGGCGATGAACTGCCCTCGAGTCACCGGCGTGACGTTGAGTTGCTCGAGCGTGCCGAGCTCCTTCTCTCGCACGATGTTCAGCGCCGTGAGCAGCGTACCCACCATCGTCACGAGCTGCACGAGGATGCCCGGCACCATGTAGTAGCGGTAGTCGAGGTCGGGGTTGTACCAGCCTCTCGCCCGCACGTCGATCCCGCCCCGGCCTGGCACCGGTCCCTCGGTCCCGGTCGATAGGCGCAGGGTGGCAGCCAGGTCCGTGGCGTAGTCGGCGACGATCCGCTGCGCGTACGAGAGCGTCACACCCGCCGCGGCGCCGTCCTCCGCGTTGAGCAGCAGCTGCACGGGCGCGGTGCGCGTCCGGACGAGGTCGCGCTCGAACTCCCGCGGGATGTGCAGGATCACTCCCGCCTCCCGGCGCAACATCGCCTGCTCGGCGCGCTCGGTGGACGGCGTCGACAGCACCAGCCGGAATCGGCCCGCAGCGCGCATGCGGTCCACGAGGCCGCGCGACGTCGCGCTCCGGTCCTCGTCGACGACGACAAGCCGCGCGCTCTTCAACTCGAACGTCGCCGCGTTGGCCAGCAGCGCCATCTGGATGGCGGGCAGCACCAGCAGCATCCCCATCATGACCCGGTCGCGAAAGATCTGCAGGTACTCCTTACGGAGGAGGAACCGGAGCGTCCGCATGGTCAGTCGAGCCGCTCGTGGAAGCTTCGCGTCGCGGCGGTGAGCAGCAGCAGCGCCATGCCGGCGAGCACCAGCGTCTCGTGCCACAGATACGTCAGGCCGACGCCCTTCAGCATGATTCCTCGCGCGATGACGATGAACCAGCGCGCCGGTACGACGTTCGTCACCGGTTGCAGCCATCCGGGCATGCTGGTGATCGGAAAGATCATCCCCGAGAGCAGGGCCGTGGGCATCATCGTCCCCACGAGCGCCCCGAGCATCGCGGCGCGCTGCGACGCCGTTCGCGCGGCCACGAGCACGCCGAGCGAGAGCGACACGATGGTGTAGAGCACGCTCTCGGCAAGCAGGAGTGGCACGCTGCCCCGCACGGGGACGTCGAAGACGAGTCGTGCCGCGAGCAGCACCAGGCAGGTGATCGCGAAGCCGAGCGCGAGATAGGGGATCACCTTCCCGACGATGATCTGCCACGGGCGCAGCGGCGAGACGAGCAGCACCTCGAGCGTCCCCTGCTCCTTCTCACGCGACAGCGAGATTGCCGTCATGAGCGCGGAGACGAGCGTGAGCACCAGCGCGATGAGGCCGGGCACGAACAGGTTCGCGCTCTCGAGAGTGGGATTGAATCGCATTCGGCTCACGAGCTCGATGCGCAGAGGGCGTGGGCCGGCGGTCGTGAGCTCGCGCTCGAAGTCCGCGAGCGCCGCGCGCACGTAGCTCTGCATCGTGGTGCCGCTGTTCGGGTCCGAAGCATCGGTCACGAGCATCACGGGCGTTCGGTCGCCGCGCGCCAATCCGTCCGCGAAAGAAGTCGGCAGCACGATGGCAACGTCGACGTCGCTTCGCTGGAACTGGCCCTCGAGCGCGGTCGTGCTCGCGGCCACGGTCACGATGCGGAACCGCGGCGTGGCCTCGAGGCGGCTGCGCAACCTTAGCGTGAGCACGTCCGGCGTCGGATCCACCACCGCTACGCGGAGGTCGCGCACGTCGGTCCGCAGCGCATACCCGAACAGCAGCACCTGCATGAGCGGCATGAGCAGCAGGATCGCCAGGGTCTGCCGGTCGCGAAGGATGTGGTGCAGCTCCTTCCGCACGAAGGCGCCGAGTGCGCTCGGACGCCGCGCGCTCATGCCGCCCCACCAGGGCGCGCGAGCCGCAC
>DATEOG010000299.1:0-8301 GCA_035274345.1 Gemmatimonadaceae bacterium | reverse complement strand
AGCTCACGTTCCTGGGCACGGGCACGAGCTTCGGCGTTCCACAGCTCGGCTGTGGCTGTGCGGTCTGCCGTTCGACCGACCCGCGTGACAAACAAAGTCGCGTCGGCGCCGCCGTCGAGACCGACGGCGGCGCGGTCATTCTCATCGACACCCCGCCCGAGCTTCGGCTCCAACTGCTCGCGACGAACATCACGCGGGCCGATGCGGTGCTCTTCACGCACCTGCACGCCGACCACACGCACGGCATCGACGACCTGCGCGCCATCACCGCGATGCGCGACACGCACCTGCCGATGTACGGCTCGCCGGAGACGCTCGCGGGACTCGAGCAGAAGTTCGACTACATCTTCGACGACCGCATCCGCCCCCTTCCGGGCACCTCGAAGCCGCAGGGACGCGCGATCGCGATCGCTCCGGGTGTCCCCGTGCGCATCGCCGACGTCGACGTGACGGCGGTGCCCGTGCCGCACGGTCCGGTGACGGTGTACGGATATCGCATCGGGCCGCTCGCGTACGTCACCGACGCGAAGTCGATGCCCGACGCTGCCGTCGACGCGCTCCGCGGCGCGCGCGTACTCGTGATCAACGCGCTGTTCCATACGCCGCATCCGTCGCACCTCAGCATCGCCGAAGCCATCGGCGTCGCGCGTCGGATCGGCGCCGAACGGACGTACCTGACGCATCTCACCCACGAGAACTTTCACGCCGCACTCGAGGCTGAGCTCCCGTCAGGGATCACCCCCGCGTACGACGGCCTCTCCATTCCGGTCTGACGATGTCCATTCGACTCGACTACACGAACATGATGTCGCCGCCGATCGACGGCGGGATCACGGACGCCGAATGGCGCGACGCCGCGACTCGATTCGCCGAGGCGCATATCGGCGTGGCGAACGAGCATGCGTCTGGCACGCTCGGGTTCCTGGACCTTCCAGACGACCGCGCGCTGCATCGGCAGACGCTTGACTTCGCGCAACGGGTGCGCAGCCGACGTGGCGCGGACGCAATCACGGACGTCGTCGTGCTCGGCATCGGCGGCTCGGCGCTCGGCCCCATCGCGCTGCGCACGGCGCTGCGTCCCCCGCAGTGGAACCTCCTCGACGACGCGGCGCGCGGCGGTGATCCACGCCTCCACGTGCTCGACAACGTGGATCCCGCCAACATCTCCGCACTCCTTGCGCGGCTCGATCTGCGGCGCAGCCTGTTCGTCGTGATCTCCAAGTCCGGGGGCACGGCCGAGACGATGGCGCAGTATCTGGTGATCCGAGCGCGTCTGAACGACGCGCTCGGTGCGGCGGGTGCGCGCGAGCGGCTCGTGCTCGTCACCGATCCGCAGAAGGGCGCGCTTCGCGCAATCGCGCGCGACGAAGGCATTGCAGCGCTCGAGATCCCGTCGAACGTCGGCGGTCGATTCAGCGTGCTCACTCCCGTCGGGATGCTGCCGGCGGCGCTCATCGGCATCGATACGAGCGAGCTCCTCGCGGGTGCCGCCGACATGCGGACGCGCTGCGCATCGAAGGAGCTGACCTCGAACATCGCCGGTACCTGGGCAGCGCTGCAGCATCTCGCCGACACGAAGCACGGTCGCCACGTGCAGGTGCTCATGCCCTACAGCGATGCGCTGCGCGACATGGCCGCGTGGTACGTGCAGCTGTGGGCGGAGAGCCTGGGCAAGCATCGCACGGAGGGCGACGCCGGCGTCGGCCCGACGCCGCTCGGCGCACTCGGCGCCACCGATCAGCACAGTCAGGTGCAGCTGTTCATGGAAGGCCCCGGCGACAAGACGGTGACCTTCATCGGCGTGACCGAGATCGAGGGCGACGTGGAGATCCCGCGCCTGCACGGCGACGTGCCGGAGCTCGCGTACCTCGGAGGGCACCGGCTCGGAGAGCTGCTCGACATCGAACGGCGCGCGACGGCGGGCGCGCTCGCGCGACGCGGACGTCCGAACATGACACTCACGCTCGATCGCGTCGATCCGTTCCATCTCGGAGCGCTGTTCATGTTCCTGGAGCTGGCGACGGCGTACGCGGGGCGGCTGTACGGCGTGAATGCCTTCGATCAGCCCGGCGTGGAGCTCGGCAAGCAGTTCACGTACGCGATGCTCGGCCGTGCGGACGCGGACGCGGCGCGTCGAGAATGGGACCTGCTGCCCACGCCCGATCCGAGACGGATTCTCTGATCGGCGAGACGTCTTGCGCGGGCTTGCGACCCCTCCCGCGCCCGGCGAGCTTCACATGTATACACAAAATCCCGAAGTCTCCTTGCCGCCGCACGGCGGTTGCACATTCGTGAGGATTGCCATGTTCGATCTCGACACGCTCAACGGACTGTTCGGCGAGGCCGTGGCGGTCGCCAACGGCCGAGTCACCGTGAACCGACCCGACGCGATCGCGGGCCCGCCGATGGACCAGCTCGTCCGCGCGGCCGTTTTCGCCGAAGGGGTGGAGCGCGAGTACGCGCGCTGGCTCATCTGGGAGATCGGTCAGGCCGTGGGTGTGCAGCCGGCGTCGATCCATGATCTGTACATGGCTCGCGGCCGCGGCGAGATCGGGGGGTTCACCGTGCCGGCGATCAACCTGCGCGTCGTCACCTACGACGCGGCGCGGTCGATCTTCCGGACGGCCAGGTCGATCGACGCGGGGGCGTTCATCGTCGAGATCGCGCGGTCGGAGATCGCCTACACGGGGCAGCGGCCGCACGAGTACGTCGCGGTGATCGTGGCCGCCGCGCTGCGCGAGGGGTTCCGCGGTCCGGTGTTCATTCAGGGCGACCACTTCCAGGTCAACCACAAGAAGTACGCAGTCGATCCGCAGACCGAGGTGGACGCGGTGAAGCAGCTCGTGCGCGAGGCGGTCGGCGCCGGCTTCTACAACATCGACGTCGATACCTCCACGCTGGTCGACCTGAGCAAGAAGTCGCACGCCGAGCAGCAGAAGCTCAACTACGAGGTCGGCGTCGACATCCTCAAGGAGGTCCGGGCGAACGAGCCGACGGGCGTCACGATCTCGGTCGGCGCCGAGATCGGTGAGGTCGGCACCGAGAACTCGACCGTCGAAGAGCTGCGCGCGTTCATGGATGGCTTCCTCACTGCGCTTCCCGCCGACATCGCGGGCATCTCCAAGATCAGCGTGCAGAGCGGGACGTCGCATGGCGGCGTGGTGCTCGAGGACGGGTCGATCGCGGACGTGAAGCTGGACCTCGACACGCTCGAGCTCCTGAGCCGCATCGCGCGCGAGGAGTACGGTCTGGCGGGCGCCGTGCAGCACGGGGCGTCCACGCTCCCCGAGGACGCGTTCCACAACTTCCCGAAGCGGGAGACGGCCGAGATCCACCTGGCGACGAACTTCCAGAACATGCTGTTCGACCAGATCCCGGACGGCCTGCGCGCCGAGATCTACGAATGGATCCGCGACAACGCGAAGGAGGAGCGGAAGGCGACCGACACGGACGAGCAGTTCTTCTACAAGTCGCGCAAGAAGGCGCTCGGACCGTTCAAGCGGCAGCTCTGGGAGATGCCTGCCGAGGTGATGCGGAAGGTAGAGAAGCTGTACGACGCCAAGTTCCGATTCCTGTTCGATCAACTGGCGATCGGCAACACCCGTGAGATCGTCGCGCGATACGTGAAGCCACCGGTGCTGCACCGGCCGATGCCCGCGGACGCGACGCCCGTGCACGCCGCAGCGCCCGACGACGCGGACCTCTCGGACTAGATGTCGACCAGCGCCGCTCCGGCCGACGCCGGCGTACTCTGGCTCGCGGCGCTCCAGCGCGCCCTCGACCGGGCGGCGCACGACGTGAAGGATGCGTTGAATGGCGTTTCCGTGAACCTCGAGGTCGTCCGCTCGCGCGCCGGCAACGCGGGCGCGGCGGCCTCGGCGATCGCCCCGTTCGCCGAAGCAGCGGCGCACCAGCTCGATCGACTGACCGCGCTGCTCGACGCCGTGCTCGCGCTCGGCCGGCGTGAACGTGGGCCGGCCGACGTGGGTATCACGCTGCGGCGGGTCGCCGCGCTGTGCAGTGCGTCGAACGCTGTGAGCGACGCGCGCGTTACCGTACGCGAGGCGCTCATCGGAGATGCACGCACCGGCGTCGCCAGCGATGTCGTGCGCCTCGCGCTCACGGCACCGCTGCTGGATGTGGTCGCGAGCCGCCGCGGCGAGTCGCGCGAGACCGTGGTGTGCGAGTTGACGGGCGACGGTGACGCGCTCGTCGTGCGGTTGCTCGCGGACCGTGCTGTCCCGATGCCTGCCGACGTGGCGGAGGCGCTCCGCGCCGTCGGTGTGCGTTGGACAGAGTCGGCGAACGAACTTTCTATCGTCTTCCCCCGGGCGTGATGCCCATGCGTTGCTCCCGGCCACACTACGAGACACGATGAAGCAGGCAAAGATTCTCATCGCGGACGACGAAGCCGCGATCACCACCGGCCTCAGCGCGATCCTCGAGGACGCCGGTTACGCCGTCGAGGTCGTCGCCGACGGACAGAAGGCGCTCGACAAGCTCTCCGTCGACCGGTACGGCGTCGTACTCGCCGACCTGAAGATGCCGAGGCTCGACGGGCTCACGCTCCTGAGCGAGCTGCAGCAGCGCCAGATCCCCACCGAGTGCATCATCATCACCGGACAGGCCACGGTGGACTCCGCCGTGCAGGCCATGCAGCAGGGCGCCTACGACTACATCGAGAAGCCCCTCAACGCCGACAAGCTGAATCGCCTCAAGGCGCTCATACCGAAGGCGCTCGACAAGTACGAGGTCGGGCAGAAGAACCGGGAGCTCGCCTCGAAGCTGGAAGGACTCACGCACTACGGTGAGCTGACCGGCCAGAGCGACTCGATGCGCTCCGTCTATCAGGTGATCGAGGCGGTCGCGCCGTCGACGGCGAGCGTTCTGATCCTCGGGGAGAGCGGCACCGGCAAGGAGCTCGTTGCCCGTGCGCTGCACCAGAAGAGCGATCGCGCGAAGGGGCCGTTCTTCGCGCTGAACTGCGCCGCGCTGCCCAAGGAGATTCTCGAGAACGAGCTGTTCGGCCACGAGAAGGGGGCATTCACCGGTTCCACGAACGAGAAGGCCGGTGCCTTCGAGATGGCGAGCGGGGGAACGATCTTCCTCGACGAGATGGCCGAGATGCCGACCGACATCCAGGTCAAGCTTCTACGTGCCATCGAGACGCGACAGATCAGGCGGCTCGGCGGCAAGCGCGAGATCAACGTCGACATCCGCATCGTCGCCGCGACGAACAAGAACCTGCAGAAGGCCATCGTGGACGGGGAGCTGCGCGAGGATCTGTACTACCGCCTCGCCGTCGTGGAGATCGACCTCCCGCCGCTGCGCGAGCGTGCCGACGACATCCAGCTGCTCGCCAACGAGTTCCTGGGGCGCTACGCGCAGCAGAACGGCAAGACGATCACCGGGTTCGAGGACGCGGCGTGGGAGTGGATCATGAGCTACCACTGGCCGGGCAACGTGCGCGAGCTGAAGAACGCCGTGGAGCGCGCGGTGATCATGAGCCGCAACTCGACGATCGGTCCCAACGACGTCATTCCGCGACATCTGAAGAGTGGCGACGGTATGCCGGCCGCGCTCACGATCCCGGTCGGCGCGACGGCAGCCGAGGCGCGCCGTCAGCTCGTCCTGCGGACGTTCGCATCGACCTCGGGCGATTCCGGGCGGACGGCGAAGATGCTCGGGCTCTCCGAGGACGACGTGCGCTCCGAGCTGCTGGTGCTGTTGAACGGCGCGGGGGATGCATCGCCCGTGACCGCGCCGGCCGACACCGGCGTCGAAGCAACCGTGCCGCGTGCGGCGCGGCGGCAGGAACCCGTAGCGACCCCCGCTCGCGCCGCGAGCAAGAAACCACCGGCCAAGAAGGGGCGCTGAGCGTCCCGTCAGGAGCGACCATGCGGCAGCACGATCACGACGATCCGTACATCGTCATCGAGAAGCACAACGGCGGCGGGGTGAGCGACTTCCTCCTCGGTGCCCTGATCGGCGCCGGAGTGGCGCTCCTGTTCGCCCCACGCTCCGGCCGCGAGACGCGCGCCGACATCAGCCGGCGGGCCCGTTCCGCGCAAGACCGCGTCCGCGGCGTGGCCGAGGGGGTCACGGAGCAGGTGGTCGACAAGTTCGAAGGCGCCCGCTCGCGCATCGAGGAACAGATCGAGAGTGCGCGAACGGCCATCGTCGCGAAGAAGGAGCAGGTCAGCCGCGCGATGGAAGCGGGGCGCGAGGCGGCCCACCAGGCACGTACGGACCTGGAGCGTCGCCTGGCCGAGACCAAGGCCGCATACAACGCGGGAGCGGACGTCGCCCGGTCCGGTCGCCCAGTGTCGCCGGTCGCTTCGAATGGAGACGCGGACGCCGACGCCTGAGCCGCTGGCTGAGGCGCCAGCACCGAAGTTCGTCCCACCACCTCACCCGACGCGGTCGTTCGTCTCCAGCCTCGGCTGGACGGTGCGCGACTACGCCAAGCGCGTCTGGGACAACTCCGGCGAGGACAACGTCCTGTTCCTCGCCGGGGGGATCGCGTTCAACATCCTGCTCGCGGCGGTCCCGTTCGTCCTGCTCATGGTGTGGGGCTTCGCGATCGTCCTCCGCAAGCAGCCGGTCGAGCCGAATCAGCTCGTGGTCCACTACATCGATCGCCTGCTGCCCGCACATTACGAGAGCCCGGACTCGCCGACGCACAAGCTCATCGGCGACATCCTCCACGCCCAGACCAAGCTCGGGATCTGGAGTGCCGTGGGCTTCGTGTGGTTCTCCACGCGACTATTCGGATCGCTGCGCACCGTGCTCGCCAACGTGTTCGACATCGAGCAGGAGCGCGGGATCATCCAGGGAAAGATCTTCGACATCAAGATCACGGTCCTCTCGACGGTCCTCATCACGGCGAACGCATTCATCAGCGTCTACGTACTCATCGCGACCAAGGCCAGCCGGGACGTGCTGGTCGGTCTGGGCATTCGGGCGGACGTGATGGGGCAGGCAAGCGCGCTGGGAACCCGGCTGGTCGCGACGGTCCTGATCGGCGTGATGTTCTTCGCGCTCTACAAGTACCTGCCGATCCGCCGGGTGCGCACCAAGACGGCGTGGGTCGCGGCGCTCTTCACCACCGTCATGTTCGAGCTGGCCAAGGTGGGGTTCAACCTTTACATCGACTCGGTCGACCCCGGATCGCTGTATACGGGAGCCGTCGCCGCCGTCGTGGTCATCGTCTTCTGGGTCTACTACGCCGCCTTGATCTTCATCCTCGGGGGAGAGGTGGGGCAGGTCTACGAACTCCGGCGGACGCGAAAACGACAGCGCGAAGTGTTTCTCGACTGACGAGCAGAGCATTTGGCCCGATGGTTGCTTATGTCGGGAGCGAACGCGCAAACCCCAGGGAGGCCACCCATGCGCAAAGCGCTGCTCGGCGTCGCACTGCTCGTGTCCATTGCCGCGTGCAAGAAGACCGGCGAGAACGAGTATCAGGTGAAGACGCCGGATGTGAACGTCTCGACGGACACGCACACCGTGCGGACGCCGGACGTGGATGTCGGGACGAAGACGGACACCATCAGCACGCCGGTCGTCGGCACCAAGAAGGACACGGTCATCATCGACAAGCCGGTCGTCGGCACGAAGCAGACCGAGGTGAAGACGCCGACGGTGAAGGTGACGAAGCCCTAAGCGCGGGCGCGCGAAGCGCGCCGTTAGACGGTTAGACGGTTTTCGG
The DNA here is from genome assembly GCA_035274345.1 of Gemmatimonadaceae bacterium. Classification (GTDB taxonomy): domain Bacteria; phylum Gemmatimonadota; class Gemmatimonadetes; order Gemmatimonadales; family Gemmatimonadaceae; genus AG11. The sequence goes on along the minus strand of DATEOG010000299.1, from coordinate 590 downwards.
CCGGCCTCGGGACGCAGGAGCATCCCGAGGCCGGCCGTCTAACCGTGAACCAAAGAACCGTCTAACGTTACGCCATGCCGACTGTCCCTCCCGTCATCGATCTCCGATCCGACACCGTCACCCGACCGACTGCCGCCATGCGCCGCGCGATGGCGGAGGCCGAGGTCGGCGACGACGTCCTCGATGGGGATCCGACGGTTCGCCGCCTCGAGGCGCAGGTGGCCGCCCTGCTCGGTAAGGAGCAGGGGCTGTTCTTCCCCAGCGGCACGATGGCGAATCAGACCGCTGTGTGGGTTCACACCGCGCCGGGCACAGAGGTCCTGCTCGACGCCGGGGCCCACATCATCAACTGGGAGATGGCCGGCGCCGCCGCGCTGGCGGGGGTGCAGGTCCGGCCGGTGCATCCCGGCGACGGGCGTGCCGTGGCGTCGGCCGCCGACGTCGAGCGAGCGCTCAGACCGCGCTCGCCGCATGCGCCGCTCGCTACGCTGATCTGCGTCGAGAACACCCATAATGGGGCCGGTGGGATGGTGACCCCCGTCGAAGAGCTCACGGCGGTGCGAGCCGTCGCCGACTCGGCGAAGCTTCCG
>DATEOG010000298.1:0-2484 GCA_035274345.1 Gemmatimonadaceae bacterium | reverse complement strand
GACTTCAACAACCTGCTCAGCGCCATCCTCGGCTACACGGATCTCGTGCTGCTCGATCCGAGCGCGACGACCACCGTGCGCGAGGAGGTCGAGGAGATCGGAAAGGCGGCGCAGCGGGCGGCACAGCTCACGAGGCAGCTGCTCGCGTTCGGAGGGCGTCAGTTCCGGCGGCCGACGCACATCGAGCTCGATGCCGTGGTCGCGGATGCGGACAAGCTCCTCGGCCAGCTCGTCGGCGAGGAGATCGAGCTCACGATTCACACCGGTGCCGCCGGCACCGTCGTGTACATGGATCGCGGTGAGCTCGACCAGATCCTCGTCAATCTCACCGCCAACGCGCGCGATGCGATGCCGCACGGCGGCCGTGTCACCGTGGAGACGTCGTGCTGTGAGCCGGCTTCCGGCAACGGCAGGCCGGAGCTCGTGCTGCTCTCGCTCTCCGACACAGGGGACGGCATCGCCGCCGATACCGTGTCGCGCATCTTCGAGCCCTTCTATACCACGAAGGGGATCGCGCGCTCCGGGCTTGGGCTCTCGGCAGTCTACGGGATCGTCGAGAAGGCCGGCGGGCGCATCGAGGTGGACACGGAGGTCGGCACGGGCACGCGCTTCAGGATCTACCTCCCCGCTGTGGCCGCAACGCCCGATCAGCGCGACTGATCGGGCGCCGCACAGCGCGCCGGCGGTGCGACCGGCAGGTACACGTGCACCGACGTGCCCGATCCGGCCGTGCTGTCGATCCAGATGTAGCCCTGCGACTGCTTCACGATGCCGTACACCGTCGCGAGTCCGAGCCCCGTGCCCCGGCCCTGCTCCTTCGTCGTGAAGAATGGCTCGAAGACGTGCGCGCGCGTCTCCGGCGACATGCCGTGCCCGTGATCGATTACCGTCCAGCGCACGTAGTCACCAGGCTCCACGCTGATGCCGGTCACCTGCTCGCTGAACGTCTCGGCCGTCACCGACTCCGCTGCCGTCTCCAGCTCGATCAGCCCACCGTCGGGCATCGCGTCGCGCGCGTTGACGAGCAGGTTCATGAGGATCTGCTCGACCTGGCCGCGGTCGGCCAGCACGAACGGCACGTCGCCGAGGCGCCACTCGAACGCGATGCCGGGGCCGAGTATGCGTACCATCATGTGGCCGGCCGTGCGCAGCGTGTCGTTGAGGTCCACCGGCCGGGTGTCGAGCGACTGCGTGCGGCTGAACGCGAGCAGCTGACGCGTGAGCGCCGCCGCGCGGTCGACGGCCTCGATGATCGAGTTGAGATCGTCCTGCACCGGCTCCGCCGACGGCAGGTCGCCGATCACGAGCTCGGTGTTGGCGCGGATGACGGTGAGCAGGTTGTTGAAGTCGTGCGCGATCCCGCCGGCGAGCTGACCCACCGCGTCCATCTTCTGTGACTGGCGCAGCCGAGCCTGGAGCATCCGGTCCTCGGTGACGTCCCGCGCGATGGCGAGCACCGAGCGCTCGCCGTCGACGACCAGCGACTCCACCGAGACGAGCGCCCAGCGCCACTCTCCGCCTCCCTCCCTGCGGTACTGCAGCGCCACGTCGCGGACGCGCCCGTCGCGCTCGATGCGCGTGAGCAGCTCCTGCTGTTCGTCCGGCTTGAGCGCGACGCCCAGATCGCCGAGCGTGCGCCCCTCGATCGTCGCGAGGTCGCAGCCGGTGAGCGCGCACCACGCGGGGTTCGCCTCGAGGATCGTGAGATCGCGCGCCCGCACGATCACGATCCCGTCCGGACTCGCGCGGAACGCCGTCGCGAACTGCTCATCCGCTTGAGCGAGCGCGCGCTGACGAGGCGTCACCTCGCGCGCGATGCACTGCGCCACGCCGACGTCGCCGATCACCACGGGTACCATCATCGCTTCCACGTCGAACAGCGTGCCGTCCAGCCGGCGCAGGCGCCCGTGGCGGAGTGGAGCGATGGCGTGGGCCTCTTGCACCGTGGACAGTCGCGAGCGGATGAGGGGGACGTCCTCGTCGGGGGAGAACGACTCCAGGTAGTGCCCCAGCCACTGGTCGCTCGATGTTGCGCCCATCCCGCGCTGCCCGGCGCGGTTGAGGTAGGCGAACCGACCGTCGCGGATGAGCGCCACCATCACAGGTAGCTCGCCGAATACCGCGTCGTACGACGCGAGGCTATCCGGAGGCAAAGGCTCCAGTGGGCTGCGGTCGTGCTCTGACATGTCGATTGGGGGACGGACCGAGTGCGAACGTGCGCCGTAACGGCGTGGAATGCAAGCATCGCCGACCGCCGCGCCAGCGATCCCAAGCGGATCGCTCAGCGGGCAAAACGATTTGTTGGACGGCTCGTCTCTACATATAAGGATGGCGCCAGAGACGGGCGCTGCCCCCCTCCCGTCTTCCCGTCGTGCCCAGACTCTCTTCTCCGCTTCGACGCGCTGCCGCCGCTTTGCTCGTGCTCGGCGGTCTGCCTCTCCTCGCCGCCGCGCACCGGCCCCGCGAAGCCGGCTCGCCGTGGAC
>DATEOG010000297.1:0-3740 GCA_035274345.1 Gemmatimonadaceae bacterium | reverse complement strand
CACGGCGCTCGCGACGCTGCGACGATCGCTGCTCGATCGCGGGGCGCCGGCCGAGTGGCGTGCGCTCGCCGCCGACGTGATCGACGACGCGTTCATCGACACGGTCGAGTCGGGCACGCTCGACGCGCGAGTAGCGGCATGGCGGTGATCGTCGTCGGCGTGAGCCATCATGGGGCCCCGCTCGACGTGCGGGAGCGACTCGCCTATCGCACCAGCGAGGTGCATGGGCTTCTCGACCGAATGCGCGAGATGGCCGAGGTGCGCGAGGCGGTGCTGCTCTCCACGTGCAACCGCACCGAGCTGTACGTCGTCGAGGGTGAGTCGGACGCCGCGGGCGCCGCGTGGTCGCTCTACGCCGAGCGGCTCGGCGGGGACGCGAGCGAATACGGGTACGTGCGTCGTGACCGCGATGCCGTCGCGCATCTCTTCCGCGTCGTGTCCGGGATGGACTCGATGGTCGTGGGGGAGGCGCAGATCCACGGGCAGGTGCGAGACGCGTGGGAGGCGAGCCGGCCGGGCTCCGGCGCGATGCTCAACCGGCTGTTCCAGACGGCGCTGCTCGTCGGCGGTCGTGTGCGAAGCGAGACCGCGCTCGGCCACGGCGCGATGAGCGTGAGCTCGGCCGCGGTGCAGCTGGCGAAGAAGATCTTCGGCTCGCTCGTCGGCAAGCGCGCCATGGTGCTGGGGGCGGGTGAGATGGCCGAGCTGGCGCTCGCGTCGCTGCAGTCGGAGGGGGTGCGCGCCGCGGTCGTCGCCAATAGAACCTTCGAGCGAGCGCAGGCGCTCGCGGGACTTTATGGCGCGACGGCCGTCCACTACGAGGAGGCGTGGACCGCACTCGCCGACGTGGACGTTCTCCTGAGCTCCACCGCGTCGCCGCACATCGTCGTGAGCGCGGACCGCGTACGTCACGGCCTCGAGCGCCGCGGCGACCGTCCTCTGTGCATTCTCGACATCGCCGTGCCGCGCGACGTGGACCCGATCGTCGCGGAGATGGACAATGTGTACCTGTACGACCTCGACGACCTGCGCGCCGTGGTGAGCGCGAGCGTCGAGCGCCGCCGGGGAGAGATGCCCGCCGCCGAGCAGGTGATCGCCGAGGAGGTGGAGAAGTACTGGCAGTGGGTGGCCGGCCTTGCCGCGGTCCCCGTCGTAACGCAGTTCCGAGACGAGATGAACCGGTTGCGCGAGCGCGAGCTGGAAGCGGCGCTGCGTCGGCTTGGCGATCTCACCCCCGAGCAACGTGCCGCAGTCGAACATTTCTCCCAATCGCTCATGAACAAGTTCCTCCACGAACCGACCGTGCGACTCCGTTCCGCTGCGGCGAACGGCCGCGGGCTGGGCGTCGTCGACGCCGCGCGCTACCTCTTCGGCCTCGACGCGCGACCCGCGTCCGACGCGGAGCCCGCGACACCTCCCGCCGAGGATCAGCGCTGATGCCGACGGCCATCGTCACGGGCGGCGCCGGCTTCATCGGCTCGCACCTCGCCGAGCGCTTCCTGCGCGAAGGCTGGACGGTGCACGTGATCGACAACCTCGTGTCGGGAAAGCGCGAGAACCTTCCCGCGAACGCCGCATTCCACGAGCTGGACATCCGCGACCCCAAGGCGGCGGAGCTCATCGCGTCGGCGAAGCCGGACGTGGTCGCGCACATGGCCGCGCAGATGGACGTGCGCCGCAGTGTCGAAGATCCGGTGTACGACGCCAGCGTGAACGTGCTCGGTTCGCTCAACCTTCTCGAGGCGGTGCGCAAACATTCGCCGAAGACGCGCGTGGTATTCGCATCGACGGGTGGTGCGCTCTACGGTGACAACACGACGCCCCCGAACTTCGAGGAGTTCAAGAAGGATCCCGAGTCGCCATACGCGGTCTCGAAGCTCACGGTCGAGCACTACTTCGGGTATTACGGCCGTGTGCACAAGCTCGACTGCGTGGCCATGCGGTTCGGCAACGTCTACGGACCGCGGCAGGACCCGCACGGCGAGGCTGGAGTCGTGGCGATCTTCTGCGGGCGCATCCTGCAGGGAAGGGGACTGACCATCTTCGGCGACGGGATGCAGACACGCGACTACGTCTACGTCGGCGACGTCGCCGAGGCGATGTGGTATGGCGCAACGAAGCCGCTGCCCCCGGTGGGCCTGCTCGATGCACGCGGATTCAACGTCGGCACGGGGATCGGCACGTCGGTGGTCGACATGGCGAACATCCTGCTCGAGGAAGCCGGCACCAAGGTGCCGCTCGAGTTCGCGCCGAAGCGTCCCGGCGAGGCGCAGGAGTCCTTCCTCGACATCGGCAAGGCGGAGCGGCTGCTCGGGTGGAAGCCGCGTGTGACGCTGCGCGAGGGCCTCGCGCAGAGCTTCCGCTGGGCGGCTGATCGCCAGGCCGCGACGGCGGGCTCGCGCGCATGACCGCACTCCTCCAGGCGGCGGGGGCGGTTCCCACGTCGCCGAAGGAGCTGATCCTCAACGCGAGCACCGAGACGCAGGTGGTGCTCGTCATCCTGGTCGTCCTCTCGCTCGTGAGCTGGGCGATCATGCTCGGCGTGGGTCGCGAGCTGACGAAGGCGCTGCGCGACGCGACCGCGTTCGCGCGCGAGGTGGAGCGTGCACCTCGCGTCGAGTCGGCGTCGCTCGCAGCGAAGCACGCGCGGCCCAACGCTTCGCAGCGGTTGCTCGTGCGCGCGTTGCAGTTCCTCGGCGACACGCCGCCGATGCCGCCCTACGGCGACAGCGCGGGTGCGGTGCTGCAGGCGACACACGCTGCGACGCGCGTGGAGACCCTTCGCCTCGTGCTCGACGCCGAGGCCCTCTCCGAGCGCGACCGCCTCAGCCGCTTCCTGCCCTGGCTCGCGACGATCGGGTCGGCGAGCCCGCTCATCGGGTTGCTCGGCACCGTGCTCGGCGTCATCAACGCCTTCGTCGGCATCGCGACGCGCGGCTCGGGCAATCTCGCCGCCGTCGCGCCCGGCGTGGCGGAGGCACTCGTCGCGACGGCGGCGGCGCTGAGCGTGGCCATCCCGGCGACGTTCGGCTACAACATCCTCGCGAACCGGCTGAACCGCCTCGACAATCAGCTCGAGTCGTTCGGCACGACGCTGATCGCGATGCTCGGGCGCGAGGGACGTCTCTAGATGTCGAGGCGCCGGCGCGAGCGGATGCCGCTCAACGCCGAGATCAACGTCGTCAGCCTGATCGACGTGATGCTGCTGCTGCTCGTGATCTTCATGATCACCGCGCCCATGATGCAGGGCGGCGTGGACGTGGCGTTGCCCAAGGCGGAGGCGCGGCCGCTCGACCCCAAGAGCGGTCTCGTCGTGTCGGTCGATCGCGCCGGTTGGGTCTACGTCGACGAGACGCGCATGTCGCTCGCGGAGTTCCGCTCGGCGTTTCGCGCGCTGGCGGGCAAGCGTGCGGCTGAAGGCGTCTACCTGCGAGGCGACGCGGGGGTGCCGTACGGTGTCGTCACGCAGGTGATGGCGGCGATGCGTGCGGCGGGTGTGAACGACATCGGCCTCGTGACCGATCCGGAATCGGCGAAGTGACCGCGCTCGCCCCGCGCGCCGACCTCACGCTGCGCTCGTCGCTCGTCTGGTCCGCACTGCTGCATCTGCTCCTCGTCGGTGGGCTTCTGTATGGACGCGCGCGCGCCGCGGTCGCGCCGCCGCCGGTGTATCGCGTCACGCTCATCGCGGCACCGTCGGGACCGCGCCAGGTGGGCGTCGTGCGCGAGACGCCGCCCGA